>CAJWOS010000232.1 GCA_913044235.1 uncultured Pseudomonadota bacterium | reverse complement strand
AGGCCGAGTCCAAAGGTGAACGAGCCGATGGTGGAGAGCTGATTCCACAGCTCAAACTCCGGCAAGTACTGGTGGTACCGACGTGGCATCCCACGCGACCCCGCCACGAACTGCGGGAAGAAGGTCAGGTTGTAGCCGATGAAGACTACTACCCAAGCCATCTTGGCCGCCGACGCACTGTACATCTTGCCCGTGATCTTCGGCCACCAGTGGTGCATGCCGGCAATCAGCGCGAAGAGCACTCCGCCCATCATGACGTAGTGGAAGTGAGCCACCACGAAGTAGGTATCGTGGAGGTGCACATCCGTGGCCAAGGTGGCGAGGAACAGTCCGGTGAGACCACCGATGGCAAAGATCCACAGAAAGGCGAGCGTGTACAGCATTGGCGCATTCAAGCGAATGCTGCCCTTGTAGAGAGTCGCGATCCAGGAACACAGCTTGATGGCTGTGGGCAGACCTACGCCGAACGTGAGCAGCGAAAAGATCGTACCGGAAAGCTCAGACTGGCCGGACACGAACATGTGGTGACCCCAGATGAGGAAACCAATCGCCGCGATAGCCACCGACGAGGCCGCGATGGCGGTGTACCCGAAGATGTGACGGCGACTGTGCACCGTGACCGTCTCGGAGATCACACCAAACGCGGGAAGCGCCATCACGTACACGACCGGGTGGCTGTAGAACCAGAAGAAGTGCTGGAAGAGCACAGGGTCGCCACCGAGGCTTGGATCGAAGATGCCGATCCCAACCACGTTTTCGAACACCAACAGGAACAGGGTGATGGCGATGACTGGAGTGGCCAGAACCTGGATCACACTGGTGGCGTAGATGGCCCACAGGAACAGCGGCAGCCGGCCCCATGTGACGCCGGGCGCACGCATCTTGTGGATCGTGACAATGAAGTTCAGCCCGGTGAGGATGGAGCTGAAGCCAAGGATGAAGGCCCCCAGCAAAGCGTAAATCACGTTGCTGTCTGCTCCACCGCCGCTCGAGTAGGGCGTGTAGAACGTCCAGCCCGTATCGACACCGCCACTGATCAGTACGTAGAGCAAAAACAGCGAGCCGAGCACGTAGATGTGGTAACTAGCGAGGTTCAGCTTCGGAAACGCTACGTCGATGGTGCCAAGCTGCAGCGGCAACACAAAGTTGCCCAGCGTGGCAGGAATCGCCGGAACGAGCACGAGGAAGACCATGATGGCCCCGTGCAGTGTGAAGACCCGGTTGTACGTAGCCGAGTCGAACACGTCTCCGCCCGGTGTGAAGAGCTCCGCCCGAATGCCCAGCGCAAGCAGGCCACCCGCAAGGAAGAAGGTCAGAACCGTTGCCAGGTACATCACCCCGATCCGCTTGTGATCGATGGTGAAGATCCAGGACATCACGCCCTTCGTAGCGTTCAGATAGTTGGTGTCGGAGTTTCCGTGACCGACGCCATCGAGAGAAGTGGTACTCATGTGAAGCCTCTCACTCGCTCAGAGTCTTGATGTAGTCGATAAGATTGCCGACCTCTTCATCGGAAAGCTGCCCTTGAAAGGACGGCATGGTCGGCGGATAGCCGGCGACAATCTTCGCTGCAGGCACAAGGATGGACTCGCGGACGTAGTTTTCATCTACTGTCACCTTAGCACCACCCTCGAGGGTTTCTTCTCGACCCCACAAGCCCTTCATCGAAGGGCCCACGAGCTTCGAGCCGTCGAGGCTATGGCACCCGGCGCAGCCCTTCATCGCGAAGAGCTTGTCTCCCGACGGAGTGCCAACAGTCGTGTTGTCAGCCTCTTCCTGCAGCCAGGCATCGAACTCGTCGGGCGGCATCACAATGGCCTTGCTGTACATATAGCCGTGGCGGTCGCCACAGTACTCGGTACAGAAGATGTTGTGCTCCCCAGCTTCCGGTGCTTCGAACCACGCAATGGTGTACCGACCGGGCACCACATCTTTCTTCGTGCGGAAGTCTGGCACGTAGAAGCTGTGCAACACGTCGACCGAGTTCATGATCAGCTTGACCGGCTGACCGGCAGGCACCCGCAGGGGCGCGTTGCACTCGATGTCCCGTGTGGGGTTGTCGATCTTCTTCATGCATTCGGCATCGGGACCACCAACGGTGATGGTCTTCCCATCATGCCGATACGAGTAGCTCCACTGCCACTTCTGGGCGGTGACGCGAACCTCAAGTGAGTCGGCGGGCGGAACGGCCTGCTCGATCCAGATGTCGAAGCCGTACCAGAACATGGCCAGCATGAAGACACCCGGAACCACCGACCAAGCGATCTCAAGTGCATGACTGCCCTTGATGTCTGGCACCCGGTCGTCGGGGCCCTTCTGGCGGTGAGCCACCACGAACCATGCGACCGCACCCATCAGGATGACGAAGAATGCCACGCATGTGTAGTAGATGAAGTAGAAGACGAAGTCGATGTCCGCTGCGTACGTAGACGACTGCGGCGGCATCCAGAAGGATGCTTCCGTCGCATGTGCGCCTCTCGCACCGAGCAGATGCAGCAACAGCGAGTTGATCACGATTCACTCCCATCGTCGTGCCCTGACAGTTCACGACGCCACAAAACAATTCCCAAGAGCCCCATAGCAAACATGGTGAACACACCCCCGAGCCGCATTACGCCGAACGCGAAAGGAGTGTATTTGCCGAGGCTCTCGTCATATCGAAAACAGCTCAGGATCAGCTTCTCAGCCGGGCTTCCCACTCGCCCGGCAGCCGACTCAATGAGCGCAAACTTGAGGTCGCGTGCCCCGTAGACCACGCCGTAAATGTATCGAGCGACCCGTCCTTCGGGTGACAGAAAGGACACCACCGCCGGATGGGCGAACTGTCCGGTTGCCTCATCGTAGCTGTACCGGAAGCCCACGGTCTCCGCGAGCGAGGTGATCGCAGCTTGGTCACCGGTGAGGAAGTGCCACTCGACATCGCCCTTGTCGAGCGCTTCGAGGTAGGACGCGCGCTTGGTCCGCGCGAGCTCGGGGTCCTCGTTCGGATCGATGCTGACCGTGACGATGCGGAACTGCTCGCCGGCCACCCAATCAAGCGCCTTCAAGCCCTCGAGCACCGCATTCAACTGCAGAGAGCACAAGGTCTCACAGGTGTAGTAATTCAGCGTAAGCAGCGTCGGAATATCGCCAGTTAGTAGGCTCTCGAGTGTGACGGACTCGCCCGTGTGGCTGTTGAAGCGCAGGCTCAAGTCGACCTGCGCATCCAAGTGCTCATCGACGGCAACGGCCGCCATCTCTTCCGGCATGTCCGACGCAGGACGGCCACCGGGCGCAAGCCCCTCTGCCAAAGCCGGCGCAGCAAACATCAGGCTCATCGCGACCGATGCCCGTCGGGCGGCCACTTGAGCGCGCAAAACTCCCCGGCGACTCAACTGGAGCCTGTGGCCGCGGAAGTGTTTGGCAGGAAGAACCATCAAAACGGCTGCGCACTCTTGGTGGAAGAATACAACGTACTACTGCGCGGCAACGTGCGGGATAACTTCGACGTCTTCGTAGCCCTTGTCGGCAAGCTCGGTCTCCAGCCGCCACTCAAACAGAAGCACAGCGATGAACACGAATGCGGCGGCCGTGAGCGTGACGGCGACTGTGAGCTGGGTGAGCATCGCGACTGGTACTTCGTCTGCCTCAACCACAAGCGGTGCAGGCGCGGGCATCTCGGCCTTCGGCTCTTCGCCGGGGGCATATCCAATCACCTGCTTCGGGAAGTCGTCGCGTTCCGACGGGTAGGCCGAGTCCCGTGTCTTTCCTTGGGCTGCCTGGGCGAGATCGCCCACCCAGCCGCCGAACACTGCGAGAATCACGTTGGCAACGATGGGAATCACCACAGCGAGCCCCATCGTGCACGACATCCCGAAGATTACGACAAGAATGACGACGGGATTTTGAAAGATAAACTCGAGCTGCATGATGGTCCTGGGACTGGACGTGAAGCAGAAGGAACCGGAGCGCCGCCCTTGAAAGGGACCGACCCTGGTTGATCGGAAGGCCGCTTCGGAAGGCAAGCGAGGACGAGAGGGGGAAGGGTAAGAACTGCGCTCCAACAGACCGCGATTTTCTCACCGCACGGGCAGCGTGTCGAGCACGCGTTTCGGCTGTTCAAGGTGGTGGGCTAACCCTACCGACGACGGCACGTCAACGGATGTCGCTGTGTGAGGTAGCATCGCCCGATCCCGCCCTCGCATGACAATCAACCAAGAGCACGTCCAGCAGTACAGCTTGGCCAAGATTTCGGCATGCGGTTGTTCCAGTGACGGTCGCGATGTCGCTGCCTGCAAAATCGTGCGTCGCCCGACATGCATCTGCGCTTGCCGTGGAGCGCGCTTGACAGGACTGCGTAAAGAGGTCATGACCGCCTCTTCGCGCTTCGTTTCTGTCCACCCGCCGCTTGCATCGGCACTCGCCCAGGCAGCCAACCATGTCGCCGGTCGCTCCCACGCTTCTGCAGTCACCGGCCACCACCGGGCCCACCAACGACACCTTGGGCGCCGCTCCACAAGGGCAGTCTGCCGTTACCCTCCCCGCCCGACTGCGCGATCTCTTTGCCTTGGCAAAACCCCGCCTGAGTCTACTTGTCCTTGTGACCGCTGGCGGTGGGCTCGGCCTCGCTCCCGCTTCGGTCGACTTGGTGACCGGTGCTGCCGCAGTGTTGGGTACCACCATGGTGGTGGGCGGTGCAAACGCACTCAACTGCTATCTGGAGCGCGACTGCGACCGGCTCATGGGCCGGACACGCTCCCGCCCCCTTCCCGCGGGGAGAATGGCACCCCGGACCGCACTTCTTTTCGGTGTCGGACTCTCGCTCGCTTCCGTTCCGATGCTCACGCTTCTCACCACGCCGCTGGCTGGCCTGCTCGCAGCCATCGCACTGCTCTCATACGTGGTTGTGTACACACCGATGAAGCGACGCTCTTCCGTTTCCACCCTGGTGGGGGCATTGCCCGGCGCGCTGCCGCCATTGATCGGGTGGACCGCCGCGACCGGCAGTCTGGATGCTGGCGGGCTGGCGCTCTTCGCCCTTCTCTTCCTCTGGCAGATCCCACACTCACTGGCGATCGGAATCTACCGGGGCCCTGAATATGAAAAGGCCGGATTGAAAGTGTTTCCCAACGAGCATGGGCTGCACGCCACGAGGCTCCAGGCGCTTCTGTACACGACGCCCCTGGTGGCTATCCCCCTGTTGCTTGTCCACTTGGGCATCGGTGGATGGGCCACGCTGATCGCTGGCGCCACTCTCGGGACTTGGTTCTTCGCGCTCGCGCTGCAGGGCTTCCGTCACCAAGGTGAAGCCCGCTGGGCCCGTCGCTTCTTCATGGCTTCGCTTGTCTACTTGTCCGGACTTTTTGTGGCGCTCGGTGCTGATGGCATCTGGCAGGCGCTGGCCTGAGCGGCGGTGGCGGTCACCTCCGAAGCAACCCACCCGCTGTCCCATCCCGGCTGGATGGTCTTCACATTGGTTGTCCTGGCCGTGCCATTGGGCGCGCTATTTGCTCCTGCGTCCGCACCGCCGCTGCCCCATCTGGCCCGGATGCCCCTGCTGGATGCCACCGTACTTCACGGCGCGGACGCGGCGGCCTCTACAGTCGCCGGCGTCGTCGACATCACTGCATGGCCCTGCGCCGATCCCTGCATTGCGCGCACCGCAACGATGGCTGCGCTCGCCCACAGCAGCACCGCGCCACCGCTCGTCTCGATCATGACCACCCCACCCGACGAGCACCCGGCACTCGATGCGGCACGCGCCGTCGACCAGTGGACCGTGGTGCAGACATCGAATGCAGATGCCCTACACGCCGAGTGGTTTCGCGCCCGCGCCGATCGTCCTCTCCCCATGGGCGGGCTGCTCGTCGTCGACCACAACGGCTCGATTCGCGGGGTGGTGCCAGCCAGCCCCGAGGGAGTTGAGATGGCCATCGACCTGTGGGACCACCTACAATCGCTTCCCCCCGGTTGACCTTGGAAGGCCCCCTCCCGTGAAGCCTGCACTCACCCGACTCCGACGGTGGATGCCCTTGACCGAGGCGCTGGTGGCGCCTGCGGGACTGGGGCTCCTTTACTTCGTGGTCATTCTCTGGCTGCTGGGCCCTCTGTGGGGGGATGTCACCACCCACATCATCGGGGATGCAGACACGGATGCCGTGCGAGGCATGTGGGGTCTCGACCACCTTCGGCGCTCTCTTCTTCCTCCCGACTTCCTGCTCTGGTCTCACGAGCTCAATTACCCCAACGGGGTCCTGGCACTCATCATGCCCGTAGTGTCCGGTCTCGCCACCGCACCTGCCGGGCTCCTGTTCGGTCCGATCGCAGGCTTCAACATCACCATCACCCTGCTTCTGTGGGCATCCGCCATGTCCACAGCATTTCTCGGGTGGGCGCGCACGGAGTCCTGGGTCGCGGGTGGGCTGCTGGGTATGGCGGTGCCGGCTGCGCCAATGACCCTCCATGCAGTCTGCGACGGTACGCCGGAGCATGTGGCCATTTGGTTGATGCCTGTCTTCTTGGGCAGCGCCATCCTCCTCCTGCGCGCGCCGTCGGTTGCGCTGGGCGCCATCACTGGACTGCTGGCGATTCTTGTGGTGCTGGATTCCCCGTACCACGGCATCTACACCTTCCTGATCGGCCTCTTTGTCCTGCCGACAGAGCTGCTCGGCCCCTGGACCCCGACCCGTCGCAAGTCCGTCCTAAAGAGCATTCTGGTTGCGGCAGGAATCATGGTCGCCGGAGCGGTTGTGATCGGCGTCTTGTTCCGCAACTTCCCAATCGCATCGCCATCGGAATCCGAAACACTGCGGCAGCTTCGGATGAACGCGACCGATCTGCACACCTGGTGGCAATACGACTTCACGACCGGTCGAGCACGCGACGAGAGCCTTGCCCCAACGGCCATCCCTGCATGGATGCTCTGGCCAGCGGTCGTCTTGGCGCTGGCCGGTCTTCCCAGAAGCCTGCCGTGGCTCGCCAGCGGGATGTTCATGCTGAGCCTTTCGTTTGGCCTCAACTATCGCATCGTCGACGAGCTCACCGTGTGGATGGGTGCAAATGGTTCCCAGCTCGGCCAGGCAATCATGTCGGTCAATGGATCGCTCTACGACCTGCCCGGTATCGACTCGGTGCGCTTCCCCCGCCGATGGCTCGTTCCTGCCACCCTGGCTCTCTCCATCGCCGGAGCCGACGGAATGGGGCGAATCGAGCGACTGGTGCGTCGATGGCGCCCCATGCGCCGCGCTTGGTTGCTGCTCGGTCCCGCCCTTGTGGTGGCCTGCTCCTTCGCTGTTGCCCGAGCAGGCGCTCAGACATCTGCGATTGCACAGCGCTTCCCAAAACACTCGCTCCCCGATGTGGCGTTTGCGGAGTGGATTCGCGACCACGAGCAAGCAGGGGCCGTGGTCCTGCTGCCCCAGCGCCGCCCAGCACCCAAGTCTGGCAAGCGGGCCGACCTTCCTGTGTTTGCGGACCTGTCGGAAAACCTCTCCTCATCCGATTCTCAGTACCTACAGGTACGGATGGCACGCCCGCTCATGTCGTACCCGAGCTTGAAGACGCTCGTCCCTCTCCGTCTGGACAGCGACATCCAGTCCATTCTCCGCAACTGGGACGACATCGCGCTCCCTGTACTGTCCGATCGCGACATCCCGAGCTCTGCGATCGACCCTCGCTTCGCTCCGCAGCGTCAGCGCATCATCGACGGCTTGCGCCGGGACGGCCTCGGCTTCGTGGTCGTCGACGAAGTAGCCTATGGCGAGTCCGGTCTCGAACACCTGCGCACACAGCTTGCCGACCATCTCGCCGACACCCGCCACTTTGACGATGGCACCGGCGTGACGGTCTTCGTGCTTCGGTAAATCGCAACCAGGACTGCGCGGGTTACACGCCGTCGGCCGAGGGTGGGACCACACCGCCTGCATGCACCTTGGAGCCCTTCTGTGTCCGACCCTTCGTCGAATTCCCCGCGTCAGCCGAACCGTCGCAACACCGATGTCGAGGTCGCTCCGCCCGAGCCGGACTCCGAAGCCACTGAAGGTCTCTTCACCTCGGCCCTGTGGGAAATCCTCACCACTTGGGGCCCCGCCTTCCTTGTGGTGCTCGTGATTCGTTCGATGTTCATCGAACCATTCCGCATTCCGTCCGGCTCGATGGTTCCCACACTCGCCATTGGCGACAACATCGTGGTCACCAAGTTTTCATATGGGTTTCGCTTCCCACTCACACGCGTTCCCATCTTCGGGCTCGAAGCACCGGAGCGCGGTGATGTCGTGGTCTTCGTGTTCCCCGGAAAAGACACTGGCGTGAAACACTGGGTGGACCTCCCGGTGCCCCCATTTGCCACTGTCGACTACGTCAAGCGCGTGGTGGGTGTGCCCGGCGACGTCGTGGAAATGCGTGACCAGATTCTCTACGTGAACGGCGAGGCGCAGCTCCGGAATCTGGTCGACGAGTTCGAGTTCGTCGACGACTCCTGCAACGGCAAGCCAACCAAGCGCTACGAAGAACGCTTCGGCGACAAGCCGCACGAAATCCTCTACGACCGGCGCTACACCATGACCTCGAAGTCCTTCGGGCCGATCACCGTTCCTGATGGCGAGATCTTCGTGATGGGCGACAACCGAGACAACTCGTTCGACTCGCGCGCCTGGAACACGGTGCCGCTGCGCAACATCAAGGGCAAAGCCCAGTTCATTTGGCTCTCCTGGGATGTCTGCGAAGACCAGATTCCTTTCTTTGGCGACATTCGGACACAGCGAATGGGCCTGGCAATCCCGTAGGCGACCCCCACTCCCGTCTCCGTCCTCAGTCCTCAGTCCCCCGAAGGCAGGTCGAACGCTGGAAGTAGCGATTCCATGTTGACGGTCTCGGCCACCGCCTGCTCATTCATCTCGCGAACGATCTGCGAGAGCTTCCGCAGCAGCTGCCACGTCAGCTTGACCGCGAGATCCGAGTCCTGCTTCATCAGCTGCAGGAAGGCATCCTTGCGCAAGACGAGCAACCGCGCATCGTCCAGCGCCCGCGCGGTGGCACTGCGGAATTGATGGTCCAGAAAGCTCATCTCGCCGAAGTAGTGACCGGGATGCAGCGTAGCGAGCATGGTGTCGTGCTTTTCGATGACCATCCGACCCGACACCACGATGTAGCACTCCCGGCCCACATCCCCATCGCGGAAGAGGATGGCTCCCTGAAGAATGTCGCGTTGCTCAGCAATCTGGCACACCCGCATGAGCTCTCGGTATGTGCAGTATTGAAACAGACCACACTTCCGCAGCACGTCCATCTGCGCCGTGGCCGGTACAAAGCGCTCGGCCTGCCCTGATTCCCCCACCAGGGCAAGCACCGCAGTGATGTTGTCTCGCCCTCCACGCTGATTGGCGATGCCCACCAACTCGGAAGGCGTGCTTCCGGTGACTTCGCCCATCAAGGTGAATCCCAGCTCGCGCAGCCCGAGGTAGCGATACAGACCATCTGAACACAACAAGAGGCGGTCACCAGGGTCGAGCTCGAAGTGCAGGGTGTCCACACTCACGGATGGAAACACCCCCAACGCGCGGGTGATGACGTTCTTGAACTTGGCTCTGCGTGCCTCCTCCTGGGTCATCAGGCCTTCGCGGACCTTCTCGGCCACCAGCGAGTGATCCTCCGTGAGTTGATGCACCTCTCGGCCGCGTTGCAGATAGATGCGACCGTCCCCAACGTGGGCCACAAAGGCGGTCCGACCGATGATGAGCAGCACGTCGAGCGTGGTGCCCATGCGTCCCCCCTCACCGGTGATGGCCACAGCGGCATGGTGGACCTCTTCACATGCGCGCTGGAACGCATCTTCCAGCATCGCTCGAACAGCAGCACGTGCGCTGGTGGTCGGCGTGCGACGGTACAGCTCGATCACTGCGCGCTCTGAGGAAACCACCTCTTTGAGTACATTCACCGCAAGCTGGGATGCAACATCGCCACGCTGAAACCCGCCCATGCCGTCTGCGACCGCAAGCAGACCGAGTTCTTGCTCCAAGAGAAAAGCATCTTCGTTGGCTTTGCGGGCCTGCCCCACATCGGAGGCACCCCAGCTCTCGAACAGCATCTGATTTGTTCCTCGGATTGACCGGCCATACTCCTGTCAATCCCTTTCATACTGCCACGGAACGCATCCGTTTCGACACTGCTCCCCCGGCGCGCTCCACATGCGGTAGCGTCTGCTCATGTTCCGTGGTCATCCCCCCATCCTTGTCGCGCTTGAAGCCACCGCCATCATGGCGTTCCTGGTCTTCGCCGCAGTCTTTACGCAGACCAACGAAAGTGACGGTCAACTCGTACCTTTGGACCCGAGCACCCTGGTGGCAGGCCCTTCCCAGGAGCGGTGGTACGGCATCTTCTTCCAAGAGCATCACGTTGGGTTCTCGGTTTCACGCACCTCCAACACTGTCGACGGCGGGCAACTTTTCGAGCAACGCGCCAGCTTCCGCTTTGCCGCCGCGGGGCAGGTCCAAGAGGTCATCACCGCCGGGGCAGCCACGGTCGATACCGTGGGCCGCCTGAAGCGATTCGACTTCTTCATGGCCGCCGACCCGGTGCGCATGAGCGTTGAGGGCGCCGTCGAAGGCAACGAAATCGTGATGGACGTCAACCAGGCGGGCGAGACCAGCGAACTGCG
>CAJWOS010000231.1 GCA_913044235.1 uncultured Pseudomonadota bacterium | reverse complement strand
GCTGACGGTCCGCGAGGTGCTCTACGTCTTGAACGGGGCGCACGACTTTTACGCGCGCGCGCTCCTCGCGCAGGAGCTCGACGCGATCGCGCTGGCGCGCGACGAGCCCTTTAAATTTCTCATGATGGTGCTTGCGATCGCCACGAGCTCCGCGTCCTTCGTCTACAAGTTTACCAAAGTCAAAGATAAGATCAACGTTCTCAAGCGCATCGTTCTCACCAAGCAAGCGATCCACGATCGGCTGCATCCCAAGCCGCGAATGTCCGCCGTCGAGTGCGCGAAGCGCCTCGTGGGTGAACTGGAGCTCCGGGCCGCAGAGCGCGGGGTTGTGATGCGCGCGGTGTTGCATCACGGCGACTGCGGCCATGGTGTGCTTCAGCTGGTCCCGGTAGGCGGCCTTGTATTCGATGATTTTCTGCTGGCGGCTCGAATAGGCCTCACCCAGCTGACGGTCATCCTGACAGTGCTTGTCGAACCACGAATACAGCGGCAGCAGCGTGAGTCGGTCGCCGAGGTCTCGACGCAGCGGCTCGAGCTCTGCCTCGTCGTGGCGCCAGCCTGCGGTGATGACCGCCAGCTCACCCGTACAACCGTGGCGTGCGAGCGCCTCCGACAGACGGGGGCGTCCGCGTTGGGGTCCCAATAGAACGAGCGGCCCAGACATCTGGTCTCCGATGGTGGCCGGCGGCCCGTACCCGATTCATGCCCCCCTCGGCATCCACTGTGCGGTGGAGTTCGCCGGGGTGTCACCAGGGGCCCCGGCTGCGCATCCCTCCCGGACTCCAGCCCGGCTTCTCCCCTGGATGGTTTCCACCGTGGCAGGTGTGAACGGAACAAGCCGAGATACGGCCCAGGAGAGTGGTCCTCCAAGAGGTTGAGGCGATGCCGCCGGGGAATCGGGAAGCGGTCAGCCGATGGCTCGAATGAATGATGAACCACGGCGCTGAGGATGCTACGCTACGGCCTGCTTGGGGTCGGGTGGAGCACATCATGCCCTGAAGCGATGGAGCTATCGATGCCCGCCCGCATTCTGGTTGCCGACGACGATCCTGTTTTCGGGGATGCCTTGTCGATCTACCTTGAGCAGCTCGGACACCGGACTGCTTGGGTCTCCGATGCCGAGGGTGTGGTTCGTGCGCTCCGAGAGCAGCGCTACGACATCTTGGTCACCGACATCACGATGCCTGGAAACGAGCAGATGGAGCTCTTGGAGGCGCTTCGTGAGGCCCCTTACCCCATTCCCGTGATTGTGGTAACTGGGACGCCGAGCCTCTCCACCGCGGTGGCTTCGCTTCGAAAGGATGCGGTGGACTACCTCACGAAACCGGTCGATTACCAGGCTCTGCGCGCAGCGGTACAGCGTGCCATCGGTCGTCGAAAGACTGCGGATGCGGTGGTGAAGGCTCGTGAGCAGCTCGACGACTGGTCCACCATGATCCATGCGTTGCAGGAATCGCTGGCCCCACAGATCGCGCCTCCCGAGACCACCGGCAGCGCCCAGCGGGACCCGCTCGCTGCGTTGACCGAGGACCAACGGAACGCCCTCTCGCCCCGGGAGACAGAAGTGCTCTTGGTACTCGCAACCGGCGCCTCTACGCGCGAGCTCTCGGCCCAACTCTTCATCAGCGAGCATACCGTTCGAAACCATCTCAAGGCGATTTACCGCAAGCTGGGTGTGCACTCGCGCACGGAGCTCTTCAGCAAGCTCACCGCTTGGGCGGAAGCCGCGGTCCACTGAGCGAATGCGTTGCGTCCAACACTGAGGAGGTCGGCATGGCGCGGGGCCGAGAGGAACATCAGGCACGACTTGCGGCGGTCGCCGGTCTCGGGCGGGTGCTTTCCCGGCGCGCCCGGAGCTCGTGCGAGCTCTGCGGAGAGGGAGGCACGCTGCGGGTGCTGGAAGTGCCTCCGGTCTTGGACACTCCCGACGTTGAGCGGGCTGGGCTGTTCTGCGACCGGTGCCGCGACCTTCTGGATGGGGGCTTGATGCGGGCGGATCCCCAGACGGTTCGGTTCCTCGCCGAGACGGTCTGGAGCGATGTCTTGCCCGTCAAACTTACGGCCGTGCGCATGCTGCGAAGTCTTGCGGCGGCCGGCGTCCCATGGGCTGGCGAGGCGAACGAGAACCTCTGGCTCGACGAGGACGTCGAGTCTCTGCTCTGAGTGCAACAGGGCTGGGCTCTTCCCGTGCGCGGTCGATCCGCGTGGTGGGGATCTTCGTGGTTTGGAGCGCCTGTTCTGACCCCACGTTGGACGCCGCCCGCGTGGCTGTGGCGGCCTTGCCGTCGAGCTCGGAGTGTCCGCCGGGGATGGTCATGTTGGCTGGAGAGGGGCGAATCGGTCTCGCTCCAGGGCGGTATGCGGTCGTCGAGACCCGCGACCGAGCGGAGGTGATCGATCCCCAGTCCGAGTGTGCAGCGGCTCAAGCAAAGCATGGCGACTCGATCGCCTGTTGGGTGCAGACCGACCTCACTGATCCCATCTTGGTTCCTCGATCGGTGCAGGTGACTCCGGTCTGTGTGGACGCATGGCCATTTCCGGGACGGGGACGGGCGTACACACGCGATGGGATGACTGCGTTGGATGCGCAAGTGTTGTCGGCGGTCTTGGCGTCGGGTGCCTATGGCGGGAGGCGGCTGTGTACGGCGACCGAGCTGCAGGCGGCAGTGGCCGGCTTTCGTTCGAATCGGCCCTTTGTGTACGGCGACCGATACGATCCGGATCGTTGCCAGGCGGACGCACGGATCGGTACCGATCTGCAGTGCGGGAACCCGGAGACCGGTGTGTATGAGTATGGAGCGGTTCACAGCCATTGGGTGGTGGCCGACTCGGCATTCGTGGCCGCAGCATGCGAGCACCCACCTTGTCGCGGGGCCGGAAATCGACTGTTGACCGAAGGCATGTTCATCGTGCTCGGCGGCACCGGGCGTCTCCAAACGCGTCAGGCTCCACTCACGCCGCACACCTGGCATGATCATGGACGACCCACGCCCACCGGCTGTGATGCCATGGGTCATGATGATCAGGTGGCAATCTGTGCTGCCCCTGATCTGGGGTGGGGCGCGGGAGCAGAAGCGCTCGTGGCAGCGGAAGCCCGCTGGCAGAAGCTCGTAGATGTGGCCGTGGCCTCAGGCCGTATGGATCAGATGCTCGACGCTGCGGTGGGTGGGCGAGCATGCCCGGCCGAATGACGAGGGGATGCGCCTGGCCTACCGGGTTGGCTTGTGGATCGAAGCCGGGTCGACCCCAAATGGGGACACTGTGGAGGCGAGCGTGTTCGGCCGACGGACGATTCGATGCGCTCTGAGGATGGCCACCGTAGACCAGTCCTTGAGCGCTTCAAAGATGGGGTCGTCTTCACGCGCAACCACATAGTCCACAGCGCTCGGGGGAACGGGCCAGTCTCCAACCCATCCTCGCGGGCGCTCGTTCGCGGCCATTCGAAGCTGCGCTGTATTCCAGAGCACCGCCCGACCACTGAGCCGATGGATCGTATGGTAGTCCGCTGCGACGCGTGCATCGTTGGGGATGTATCGAGCCACATCCGACAAGTGGACAGGCCCACTCCGAAGGCCAGGCCAGGGCACGGCAGTCGCATTGAGGAGTGCAAGGGCCGCAAGCCCAGGGCGTCCCAGCCATCTCCCGGCGCCCACGATCGCGGACAGGGCAGCGAAAGGCATCCAGAACGCGGCATAATGCGCAGCAGGACCAACGACAGGACCCCACTCCCGACCGGTCTCAAGCATCTCACGCGCCACCGGTAGCAGCGGCACGAGCGCCGTGGGAGCCAGGAGGCCGAGTGGCAGGCCTGAGCGACCGAGCTTGGACAGAAACTGCAATCGGTCCGCGAGGTGATCGGGAGACAGGACGGCCGGATCTGGCCGCCAGAGCGGATCGAAGTGATAGAACATCGCGGGCTTGCAGGCGATGAAACCAACGGTGGCCAACGCACAGATGCCGACCAGCACCGCGCCGCTTCGGGGATGAAGCGCCGACCACCACCGTCGTACCAGACCGGTCCCGTGGCGAGGCCCCCAAGGCAGAAGAAACAGCGCCAGAGACGTTCCACCAAGAAGGTAGATCGCTTCTTGTCTTCCTGCGATTGCCAGGAGTGACCAGAGCAAGATGCCCATGCGCTCTCGGTGCCAAGCCGACACCCATACGCCCATCAAGCCAGGGAGAAATAACGCCGATGGTCGAAAGTCGGCCATCGCAAGGCCTTGGAAGGGCCCGAAGAGAGCGAGGGAGAGCACCGCCAAGATGCCGCCCCCTCGTGGGGCCACCGCCTCGCCGAGTCGCCACGCGGGCCATAGTGCGAGCGCAGCAAACCCTGCTTGCGCATAGAGCAACACTTCTTGCCGAGGAAGCAGCGCATAGAGGCCCACGATGAGAGGCAGCACCATGTGGGTATGGACCATCTCGAAGAAGCCCCTCGGTTCCAGCAGCAGGGGAGTGGACCAAGGACCGCCGGATGCTGCACTGTGCACAATCTGATGGAAGAATGCGAGGTCTTGTCCCCAGCACGGGGACATCTGGTCTGCATTGGTGGCGCTCGCGGTGCCGAGGATCAGTGTGGCAAGCAAGACAACCAGAAGCGGTGTTCGTGGGATTTGATGCATTCGGCGAGGTTCGCGGAGCTTTCAGGAGATGGTTGGAAGATGGCGGGGTACACCACACTGTATGGCGTCGTCTTCCCGCTCACCGAATCGTACGCTGCGGGCGCACCTCGCGGCGTCTCCCCCGCATGTGTCGCTGAAGAAAGCTCTGCGGGCCATGATCGTGGCGCTGCGAGCAGCGGCGCGGCTGCCGGGGGCGGTCCGCCATCCGCTCGCCGGTCGAGGCGATCTTGAGCGGGTCCTGCAGACAGAGGTCGACAAGGACCCGGTGGCCCTCGAGGCTATCAAGTCCGATCTGAGACGGGTGCTGCAGGAGCCGCAAAACGCCAGCGCGCATGCTCGGTCCGCGGCCGACGGCTTGCTCGCTCAGGTCCCGCGCGTTTTGGCTGCAGATACCGACTGCACGGTTCACCTCGAGAATCGTCCTCCACAGATGAGCGATCGTCTCGCCCGATTGTTGTTGGGCTCGGAGTCCTTCACCATGCCGGCGGACGCTGCGGCGCGTGCGGTCCATCGCCTGCACGGACTTGAGGTGGGCGGCTACGCGCTATCGGTTCGCGTGTCGGTCCCCGATGGGTGGCGCCTGCCGTCGATACCCCGTAGTGCGCGGATGGATCGAGGGCGCTGGGGACGACAGGCGCCGTGGTTGGATCACCTCGATGAGGTCGGCAGGGCTTCGCTGACGCCCCGAATCCTGGCGGAGCGAATGGCTCGACTCGCGGCTGATGTGGGTGAGCGGGTGGTCGATGCGTGCTGTGGTTGCGGTGGAAACACTGTGGGCTTTGCAGCAGCAGGGCGCACGGTGGTGGCGTGGGAGCTCGACGCCAGCCGGGCAGAGCTTGCACGTCGCAACGTGCGGGCACACGATGTGACAAAACGGGTCACCATCCACACCGGGTCCGTGGAGGCAGCGCTTTGCACGGATCTGCAGCCGACCGACTTGCTCTTCATCGATCCGCCGTGGCTCCCGGATGGAAATCACCGAGTGGATACCTTCGAGACCATGTTCCGAGCTTTTCCTGTACTGGTCGACACGATGAAGGTGCACGGCCCCGTCATGCTCAAGCTGCCCCGCGCATTTCACGTAGACTCGCTGCCGGGTGGCGCCCGAGCCTGGACCTTGCGCTACGAAGTCGGGCGGCGCACCACGGGTGATGCTGGTGTGGTTCGGATGATCACAGCACTCCGGAGCGTGGTCCCATCGTCGATGGACAACCGATAAACTGACGTTCACGTTCCCGGCATGGAAGGCGAAAGCTGACCGCCGGGTCCGATCGTTCGTCCGATGGAGTTTTTGTGATGGCTGAACGCGCTGGTTCTCAGTTGGTCAAGATGTTCATCCTGACTGGTTTCTGTGTGCTCGGGGGCATGCTGTCGGTGGCAGAAGCGGCCTCGCGCGTGGTCTTCCAGCTCGCGGATCCCACGGTCGATGTCTACCTCGATCAGCAGGCCGTTCGCCCCACGGGCGCGCCGAACAAGAGGACCGTGAACCATGTGAGTGCAGGCGAGCACACCGTGGTCATCCAGCAGCGAGGACAGGAGCTTGGCCGACACGCCCTTGTGGTACCCGATGGGGCCAACGTAACGGTGCGAGTCAGTGCAGCGGGTTCTTTGGAGGTCTCGGGTGCTACGGCCTCGTCTTTGGCTGGACCGGCTGCGCCACCCACAGCGACCTCGCGTGCCGGTGGGCATCCGGGGGCCGGTGCCTCCGCGCTCGCGGCGGCGCAGCGAACCGACCGGCTTGCGCCTGAAGAGCGAGCCGATTCCTTCGACATGAACGAAGGAGGCGGAAAGCGCTCCGATGAGCGTTCCGGTGGTGACCAGCGGGCCGATTTCGATCGGGAGAAATTCAACCAGGCCGTGACCACCACGGGGCGGGTTGTGGGCGGCGCGGTGGCGCCAGGGCGGAGCGGAACTGTGGTGGCGGCCGTGACGCCCATGGCTGCGGAGAGCGCGGTCTCTGTGGCGCGGAGCGCCAAATCGATCGTCTCGCAGGGCAGCCCCGGCTTCCGGCAGGGGCGACCGGTGCCTCCACAGGCCGAGACTGGCACCGTCGCGTTCATCTGTCCCACCCAGGACCGAATTGTGGTGTACCTGGAGGGCTTTGTGATCGCACGGGTGGGGCCGGCGTCTCAGAAGGCAAAGAGCACCCTGGAGGTCGGGCGACACAAGCTCGAGTTCCTGGATGTCGACACTGGGCAGTACATCTACCGGGGCGTGGTGGAGATCGAGAAGAACCAGACCATCACCCTGGAGATTGGTGATGCCTATCCACCAAAGGCGCTCGACCGCGACTGGTCCTGGTCGCTGCGATGAGCTGAGCCGCTTTTGGAATCCGACCCCACCAACCATCTGTCATCATCCGGTTCCTCTCGCCTTGAGGTGATGGGCCTCGCGACTTTGGTTGGATTGAGTCTCGTGGCGCTCACGATCGGGCGCACGGTGCAGGCACCACCGTCCCTTCTGGTGCTCGTATTGATGGTGTCTCCGATCTGGACCCTACTCGTGGGTTTGTTGGGGACGGTGCTGCTGCTTCGCCATCCTTCCGATACCCGCATTTGGGGTCTGCTCGTCATCCAGCTGGGCCTCTGGTTGGGGGTCTGGGGGCGCGCATGGTGGGCCACTCCGCAGCCCGCCGCGGGAGAGACGGTTCGAGTGATGGCGTGGAATGTCCAGCGTTTGGGCTTCGAAGATTCAGATGAAGGGGCGCTGCTGCGCTGCGTGAAGCAGGCGATGGAAGCCGCAGACCCCGATCTGGTCTCGCTGATGGAAGTCTCAGGACGCGACATCGAGCGCTTGAGTGAGTCCTTGGACATGCACTGTCAATACGTGGACTATCGAGGCACTGGGAGCGACAAGCGAGGTGGTCTCGCGGCGTGTTCGGTGGGCACGGAGTGGCGATTGGGGCGCGCAGGGCCGCGGCGCTTCCTCGAGGACAGCGACTGGTACTTTGTCTTTTCGGAGATGGTGCGACAGGATGCACAGCAGGTGGTGAATTTGATCTCGGTCCACCTGCAGCCGAACCGTCTGGTCCTCACGGGGCCTGCATCGCCCGGAGCCGTAGCCGAGACCCATCGGGAGTCGGCCGAGGCACTGTTGGCGCGCATGGCGGCACTCCAGGACCCCACGGTTGTAGCGGGTGACTTTAACAGCACACGCGAGACGCCCCTGCATGGCGCGCTTCGAACCCATCTGGTCGATGTGTATGAACAAGCGGCTTGGGGCCCTGGCGTGACCGTCTCCGCGGCGGGCTTCCTCCCTTTGCGAGTCGACTTCGTGTACGCCACCCCGGACCTCCCGGCAGTGCGAGCCTGGATTCCGGAAGTGGACTGCTCCGACCATCGGCCTGTGGTGGCAGACATTGGGCTGCCCCAGCCTTGGGATCGCGGAGGCGGGTAAAACGCCTGGATGGAGCGGGGCTTCGCCGCAGCCCAAGATCAGATGTGGCCGATACCGATGCCGCGGTAGGTGGTCGCGCGCTCCACAACCTCGGTGGCACCCAGCAGAATGATCTCTTCGAACCGATCGAAGAGGGGAGCGACTTCCTGTGGTCGGAACACGACCGGCGTACCGATGGCAGGGGTGGCCCCGCGCACCGAGAGGGGGGTCTGGTGCGACCACAGCTGGTCGCTTCCGACCACCTGGAGGCCGTTGGGAAAGACTGGGGTCGCGCAGAGGCCGGTGGTCCCGGCGCTGCGGACGACCACGTGCTCGCTGTCGGGGATCCGGCAGATCGGCGCAGCAAAAAAGACGGCCGGCTTGAGGTCGAGCGGGATGCTGTCGCATCGTGTGGGGCAGAGGAATCCCCCGCCCACGGTCACTTCGGTGACAGAACCATCACGCGCTGTCCCGGCGAGCGTTGCACTGCTGCCGCCATTGACGATGCGAATCGCATGTCCATCGGCCTTTAGGGACTCGACCACCGCCACCCGCCGATCGGCAGCGAGGGCGGTCGAGCGTGTGTTCATCCAGCCATGCAGTGGACCGGTCCACCACTTTCGTGCAGTGGGCAGCGTGGAGTCTGCGACTTGCGACGCCCAGGCTGAGACGCCCACCACCGACATCCCTTCGGTCTCGGCGATGAAGGTACCCAGGTCGCGAGCTGCGGACACGTCGCCAAGTGGACTGCGCAAGCGCCCAAAGCGAACTTCGGCGGCCGGTTGCCAGCTTACATCCACGTCGATGCAGACCCCGATCTCGGTCTCGGCCTCGACCGCAGCGCGACTGAGCAGCTCGACATGTTCTCGACAGTCCACGGTGGGCACTACATGCTTACCGGCAGCGACCTGCTGGGCGATTTGCCGGGCCTCCTCGGCGGTGCAGATGGGACCGTGGAGGAGAATGTCGTCGAATCCGAGGTCGAGCAGGGCGATCGCTTCGTGGGGGGTGTCGCAAGCGAGCCCCTGCAGGGTGTCGATCACCGTTCCGTTGCTGATCTCTTCGGGATCCATCAACAGGTGACGAAGCAGTGCGGTGCTGCGGAGAGCGCGCGTAGCGATGCGGACTCGCACAGAACTGTCGGCAACCGCATCGAGAACTGCTCTCCGATTGTGTCGGAGCGCTTCCAACTCGACAAAAGCAGTTGGAAGCGTTTCGTCCAGAAACACTGCAGGCCAGCGTTCTGAGGGTTCGATGGGCAACACCGTTTCCTCAGTCATTGTTCCAGCGCCATCTTCCATGATGTGTGACATACCGTGACAACCCTTGGGCACAGTGTACGCAGACGCGGGACGGATGCAAGGGGTATTAGCTGGAAGGGGTCGTATTCAGGATCCTGGTTCGTGACGACCCCAACCAACATTGTGCGTTCCATCGAGGCGCATGCGTCTCGCCTCCCAAGCCCTAATTTACGGACTCATCGAGCGGATGTCCTCTACAGCTCTTTCTTCACCAGAACCGATCCTCCCTGAGGTCGATCTTCGCGCGCACACCGCGGCCGCCTTGGACTGGGCGGTGGTGCTCGATGCCCTATCCAAGCGCACTGCGACCCATGCGGGCAGTCGTGCCGCGATGGATCTTGCGCTTCCTCGTGACATTGAGACCGTGCGTTGCACACACGCACGCGTAGCAGAGGTCCTGGCGCTCTCCGAGCAGGCACTTCGAATGCCACTCGGCGGATTGGTCGACCTGGAACCGCTTGTGGGGCAGGCGCGCAGGCAGTCTGCCCTGAGTCTCGAACAGGTTCGGGATGTGGTGCGAGGTGTTGCATCGATCGACCGGCTTGCACGTTGGTTGGTTCGTCGGCGCGATGCGGTGCCGGCGCTCACACTCCTGGCCACGGATCTGCTCCTCGAGCCGGACTTCGTGACGCTTTGCCGCGACGCCCTCGACGCTGACGGCTCGCTCTCAGCGGCGCGCTGGCCCGAGCTCGGAGCGCTTCGCGACCGTCTTCGTGAACTGGCACGGGGAATCCGCAGTCGACTTGAGGAGATGGTGCGCGGTGAGGAATTGGCCGATCACCTCCAGGATCGCTTTGTGACCCGACGAGAGGGACGTTTCGTGCTGCCGATGAAGGTGAGTGCACCGCGAAGCCTCGGTATTGTTCACGCCACGAGCAATACGGGCGAGACGGTGTTCGTGGAGCCCGGTGAGATCGTGGCTCGGTCCAATCGCTTGCGGGAGACCGAAGCCGAGCTGCAGCGGCTGGAGCGTCGGATCCTCGTGGAACTCACCGCGGCTGTGAACGGCGCTGCGGTGGCGCTGTCCGACGCCCACCGAGCATCCACCGAGCTGGATCTGGTACAGGCGCGTGCCGATCTCGGAACCCATCTCGAAGGACGCCTGCATCCGATGGGCTCTGAAGGTGTGATGCGGTTGCAGTCGGCCCGCCATCCGGTGCTCGTTTTGCGTGGCCTGCAGGTCGTGGCGAACGACCTGGCCGTGAGCGTTTCGGCGCCTTGTCTATTGTTGACTGGCCCCAATACCGGAGGCAAGACCGTTGCGCTCAAGACTCTGGGACTTGCTGCCATGTTCTGTCGGGCAGGCATTCCCTTTCCCGCAGAGGACGGCAGCCGCGTCGACCTCTTCCC
>CAJWOS010000230.1 GCA_913044235.1 uncultured Pseudomonadota bacterium | reverse complement strand
GGCCCCCCCGGTGAGTCCAGCGTGACCACCGCCCCCGAAAACAGCCCGCCCAGTGCGCCGGGTGTCGCGATTGTGCCCACCGACCCGGCCACGAACCAGCCCCTCCGATGCGAGCTTGTCGTGGCGTCGATCGACGACGAAGGCGACTTGATCACCTACCGCACAGAGTGGCTGCAGAACGGGTCCGCGACCGGCCAGACCGAGTCCAGCGTGTCATCCACCACAACCGCCGTGGGCGACGAGTGGACTTGTCGGATCACCGCCAACGATGGCGCCCTCGATAGCGGTTCTGGCGAAGCCACAGTGACCATCGGTGATGCCCGCTATAGCGGCGATGTGACCGGCCTCGGCGGCACGTCCTACTCCGCCAGCAGCTGCTTCGGAGGCTGCGACGACTCCACCTATGCTGCGGCGAACGCATTCGACGACAACCCTGGAACCGCCGGCTACTCCACCTGGCATGCCACCTGGACTGGCGGACCGGAGTGGATCGCGGTGGATTTCGGCGAGGGCAACGACAAGACCATCACCCGCTACGGTCTCATGGGGGCCTCGTTCCACGAGGGCTATCGCGTGCGCGACTTTTCGCTCCAAGGCAGCCACGATGGCATGGCCTGGGACACCATTGATACCGTCACCGACGCCAATCTCGCCTATGTCATGTACGGCGGCGAGCCCTTTTCCTACTACGCGGTCGAGAACGACAACGCGTATCGACACTGGCGGTACCTGATCACTGCCAACGAGGGCGGGCAGACCTACGCAAACGAGGTGGGGATCGTGGAGATCGAGATGTTTGAGGCGGAACCGGTCGAGTGATCCGCCTGGGGCTCCACGGAGGCTGCGCACGCTCGTTCGGTAGACCGAACGGTTCAAACATCGCTGCGTTCGAGTGACACGCTTCCTGGCTATGCTAGACCGATGGGACTGTGTGTCGGAGAACCACCGTGCATCGCCACATCCCATCGCTGTTGCTCGGAGGCATCACGCTGGCGGCCTGCCAGCGGCCCTGCCCAGCTGGGTCCACCCTGGGGCCCACGGGGCTGTGCGCGCTACCGCCTACCGCCGACACCAACGCCGCCCCGCTCGACCTCACGCAACGAGAGCTCGATGCTGCGCTCGAACTCCGTGCTCAGGGCATTCCCGATAGTCCCACCAACGCATTCGCCGACAACACCGATGCCATCGCACTCGGACACTGGCTCTTCTACGATGCACGCCTGTCGCGATCGGGCCTGTTCCGCTGTGCGAGCTGCCACGACCCCCATCAGGACTTCCAAGACGGCAAGAGGGTCTCCGATGATGGCGAGTCCCTGGTGCACCGCAACACTCCCACCGCCACGAACGGGCCGCTCTACCAGTGGCTGTACTGGGGTGGACGATGCGACAGCCTGTGGTGTCAAGCGGCCAATCCCATCGAAAACGATCTGGAGATGAACAGCACACGACTCGAAGTCGCCCACGTGGTCCACGACGACCCTTCGCTGGCCGACGCCTACGAAGCACTCTTCGAGCCCCTTCCCGACATGAGCGACCCGCGCTTTCCTGCCACCGGTCGGCCAGACCGGAAAGCACCCAACACCGAGGATGCCCGCAACTGGGCCACCCTCTCCCAGAGCGACCAGGACTCCGTGTCGGGCGTGCTCGCCAATGTGGCGAAGGCGCTCGCGGCCTACGAACGCCAGCTGGTGCGCCTGGAGGCGCCCTTTGACACCTGGGTGGATGGACTCCAGGACGGCGATCCCGACAAGCTC
Source organism: uncultured Pseudomonadota bacterium (assembly GCA_913044235.1). GTDB lineage: Bacteria > Myxococcota_A > UBA796 > UBA796 > UBA2385 > CAJWOS01. The sequence goes on along the minus strand of CAJWOS010000230.1, from coordinate 8,923 downwards.
GCGGCTCTGTCGCCGTCGGCCGTGCGTGGATTCTCGTTGTTCGTGGGGGACGCGGGCTGTGTGCAGTGTCACGGCGGTCCCCTCTTCACCTACGAGGAGCACATCAACACCGGACTCGGTCCCCGAGCCTGGCTGCTCACCGAAGACACCGGACGCTGGGATGGTCTCGTTGAGCTGATGTACGAAGACTTCAGCACCTTCGGCCCCTGGTCTGACGACCCCACCGTGGGAGACGCCCTGCTCGCCGAGGTGGGAACCGAGCCCACACCCGAGCAGGTGGGCACCTTCCGCACGCCGAGCCTCCGCAACGTGGCCTTGTCGGCGCCCTACATGCATGGTGGGCACTTCGAGACCCTCGAAGAAGTGGTTCAGTTCTACATCTTCCTCGATGAAGAGCCGCTCTACGGAGCGCGCGACGACCGCCTGCAACCGCTCGATCTTTCCCCCCGCGATGCGTCCGATCTGGTCGCGTTCCTAGAGTCCCTCACCGGTGCGCCGCCCGACGAGTCCCTCTTCGACCCTCCGGAGTCGCCATGGGCCGACTGATCCAGGGGTTCGGGCTTCTGTTTCTGTTTCCTGCTGCACCGGGCTGTCGCCAGGAGCCCGGCATCGCGGTGTACCTACGGGACTCCGCTGCACCCGATGCGGAACCAGAAGACACCTCGGTCTGGGCAGACGCAGCCGCGGTCGACGCCACCTGTCCGGAGCCCGACGAGACCCCCGAGATTGGCCCATGGGCCGACGCCTTTTCGATTCCAGCCACCACCTTTGAGATGGGCTGCACGCGCCCCGACGACCTGCCCTGCTACCCGAACGAGTTTCCGGTACACGAGGTCTCCGTCGGGCGCATCCACGCCATGAGTGTGGAGGTGAGCCAGGAGCTCTGGCTGGCCGTCACGGGAGAAAACCCCGCCACACACGCAGACTGCGGCTGCAGCTGTCCGGTCGAGACCGTGACCTGGTTCGATGCCGTGGCGTTTGCGAATCAGCTCTCAGATGCCCAAGGGCTGGCACAAGCCTACGAGATCGACGGTATATCGGTCGACTGGGACACCTCGTCGAGCGGTTGGCGCCTCCCCACCGAAGCCGAGTGGGAGCGGCTCGCGCGTGGCGAAGGCGATCCCCTGGTGGCTGGCGACGTCGATGTCACCACTGCCGCATGGTACCGGGAAAACAGTCCCTCCGGACCACGTCCGGTGGGTCAGAAGGAGCCTACGATCCACGGTCTGCACGACCTGAACGGCAACGTATGGGAATGGGTGTGGGACTGGGCAGGTCCCTACACCGACGAAGCCCAGACCGACCCGACGGGCCCCACATCGGGCACCACCCGCGTGCTGCGCGGCGGCAGCTACATCGACGACTACCGTCTCATTCGCGTCTCGGTCCGTCGAGAGCTTCCCCCGAGTCGCGCGATCGAGACCGTCGGCGTTCGGCTCGTGCGTGGCCCCCTGGGAGACCGATGATGCGCCGCCTGTGGACCGGATCCTGCGCCTTGCTCGCCGTCGCCTGCAGCCCAGCTCCTGAGGGCACCGCACCGGGTGAGTGCACCGACCGCATGGACAACGACTGGGACGCCTTCTTCGACTGCGCCGACCCAGACTGCATGGCTTCCCCGGACTGTCAGACCACCGCCACCGGAGGAGACCGTCCCAGCGCTGTTCTCGACTCGGGCACCACCGACACCGAGACGCTCGACTGGAGTGACTACCCGCTCACATTCGAGACCGTGTCCATCCCGGCGGGTCGCTTCACCATGGGCTGCACCGAGGAGAGCTGGACCTGCGACGAGGACGAATTCGTCCTCATCGATGTCACGTTCACAGTCGGGTGGGAGGCATCGACGGTCGAGGTCACCCAAGGCCTGTACTGGCAAGTGATGGGCGAGCTGCCCTCCCACTTCGAGGACTGCGGCCCCGACTGTCCCGTGGAGGAGGTCGACTGGTACAACGCAGTCGCGTTCTGCAACGGCCTGTCGCAGCGCGAAGGGCTCACCCCGGCCTACACCATCGACGGCGAGTCGGTCACGTGGGACGTCACCGCCGATGGGTGGAGGCTGCCCACCGAAGCGGAGTGGGAGTACATGGCTCGGGCCGGACGCTCGGGCTCCGACCTGGTCGACGGCGAACGCGCCGAGGCGTGGTACCTCGAAAACTCCAACGACAGCGCACATCCGGTGGGTTCGCTACCGGCCAACCCGTGGGGACTGCACGACATGTCGGGCAACGTCACGGAGTGGGTGTGGGACTGGTACGGCCCCCCATCGATCGAGCCTGTCACGGACCCCACCGGACCGTCGACAGGAGACGCCCGAATCAACCGCGGCGGCTCGTGGAGCTTCCGACCGGACCAGCTGCGCAGCTCCCGGCGTATGAAGGACGCCCCGGAGTACATCATCGACATCCTGGGCATGCGAGTGGTGCGCGGCGCGCGGTGAAGCACTGCCCAAAGTCGTCTTCAGCGACCGCGCTCCGGTGGTGGGTCCCGCAAAGACGGCCCGTTGGTGCGGGTCAGTCGGAAAGACAAGCAAGCCAGCGTGCCATCGGGGCTGTTCAGGCGGCGCAAGCTCACCCGTGCGTATGAGGCATGGTTTTCCACAGATCCGCCGCGAACCACCTTCTTGCTGCCCTCTGGAAAGCCCGGAGGATCGATCTCGTCTTCGGGTGGGTACGGACCGAGCCAGTCCCCCGTCCACTCCCAGGCGTTGCCCGACAGGTCGTGCAGCCCCCAGGCGTTCGCAGCTCGCGCACCGACCGGCTGCAAGGTGTAGGGACTGTTTTCGTCGATCCAGCCCACAGCAAAGATGTCCTCGCTGCCTGCAAAAGTGAGGTCGGTCCCCGCACGGGCGTAGTACTCCCACTCCGCTTCCGTGGGAAGGCGCCATCCCGTGGCTTCCACATCCACCAGGGTGTCGGTGGCCGACAACCCGAGTGTGTAGGCTGGCTCCAGTCCGTCTCGGGCCGACAGTGCGTTCGCGAAGGCGGCGGCTTCCACCCAAGTGATGTGGGTCATCGGCAGGTGCCGCGCCCGGCCATCCTCGGATGGAGTGCCCATCACAGCCGCATAGAGCCCCCGCGTGACCTCATAGGCCATCACTACGGTGGGACGGATGGTCACCGTTCGCACGGGGAACTCGTCGACATAGCAGTTCCAGTCGGGGTCGCGGGTGCAGCCCATCTCGAAGGCACCCCCATCGACCGCCACCGCGCGGTCCCACTCGCTCTCGTCCACCACGGGACTCACCGGAGTGACCACCTCGGCCTCCGCCACGATCCCGGTGTCGTGCACCGCGGAGTCGATGCCTGGCAACGACGACCCAAAGTCTGCAGCTCGCGGAAACCCCGGAGCCTCGACCGAGCACGCCCCACCCCCGAGCAACAATGGGGGCAGCCATGCGCGAAGATGGCGGGGCAGGGTCATCGACGACGTCCACGGGGGGCCGCCTCGGTGCTGAGCGAGCGAAGAAACGCCTCGAGATCGCCGAGCGCGGCATCGGAGAGCGCCAGGGGCGCCAGCCGCGGGTCACGCACCCCCTCGAACGTGGTCTCCTCGAGCCGGTTGTAGTGCCCAAGCACCTCAGCGAGCGTGTCGAAGTGTCCACCGTGCATGTAGGGCGCGGTGTGCGTGAGGTTCCGCAGGGTCGGCACCCGAAAGGCCGCTTGCATGGTCTCGGTCTGCTCGAGCCCGTCCAGCTTCTGGATTCCCCACTCGCGGTCGTCGCTGTAGTCTCCCGAAGCCACAAAGGTGTCTTCATAGAGGTCCTCGATGGCCTCGAAGCGCCCGTTGTCTTCGTAGAGCAACCAGGAGCGGGTGTCCAAGCCCACATTCACGAACTGGTCGGATGCGAAGTGTGCGCCAGAGTGGCATCGAGTGCACCCGGCTTCGCCGAAAAACAGCACCAGGCCGCGCTGCGCTGCGGGAGACAAGGCCGACATCTGCACGGCATCTTCCTCTGCGAGACCGGCCACGAAGGTGTCGTAGGGCGACTCGGTCGACACGAGCGTGCGCTGGTAGGCTTCCAGCGCCTTCGCCACGTTTGCGAAGGCCGTGTTCACAAGCACCTGATCGTTGGAAGTCATCGCTTCCCAGTCGAGGTTGAGCGCACCCTCTGGGTCGAGGTGGTCGGGACGCGCATGCTCGGGGAAGCGCTCGGTGTCGGAGAGGTCAGGGAGCGCACCAAACACCATCTCATAGGAAGAGCGCAGTCCTGCATCGGATGCCAGGATGTGCACCACCCCCATCCGATCGGCGTTCATCTCGTGGCGGTTCTCCAGCGGCTGGTTCGCCTGGCACCAGATGGTGTCGCAGCCGCCATCCCACAACACCCAGTTGTAGTACGCCACATTGACGAGCGAGCCCGTGTTGCGGGGGTAGAGCTCCTCGCCGAACGCGACCCGCTTGCCATCGCCGTAAAACCGCTCCGGTTCGTGGCACGACGCACAGGACAGCTGCCCCGAACGCGAGAACCGCGGCTCGAAGAACAATGCCTCACCGAGCGCTGCCGCCCCGGGATCGTCGGCCACCCGATTGGATGGGCTCGCCGGGAGCGCCGGCAGCGGACTGGTAGGGAGCACACGTGCGCGGATGTCGGCATCGAGATCCACCACCAACCCCTGCACGGGCGCAGGCGGGCGCTGCCCGGTGTCGGCTTCGAACAGGTAGCACAACCCGTCGACAGCACGAATCGACCCGATCGGACAGGGCTCATCACCGCATCCAACCAGGGTGGCGGCCGCCAGGGCGGCATGAAACCAACGCGTCTCCATGGCAAAGGACTAGCCCAACCATCGGCAAACACGAACGCATTTCTGCGTGGTTTCCACCTGCAGAGCGTCGCTCGAAGCGCAGCATTTCCCAATTTGTGGATTTACACCATCAAATGGAAATTCTCGCTACTCTCGACACACGAATCACAGCGAAATCGACCCGATTTTTCGCGCGGTCTGTAACGGCAGCAACCACCCCCCCTTGAAGGAAGACGTATCGCAACGGTGCGGTGCTGAGACAGACCCACAGCGAGGACACCATGAACCGTCAGCAATCCATCTCGTTCATCCTTTTCTTCGGCGCAATCGCAGCGTGCACCCCTCCAGCAGGCGAGCCCGACAAGGAACCTTCCGACATCGAGGTTGCCGACGATGCGGACCTCGAAGCGGCTGACGCCCCCGACGCTCCCGATGACAACCCTGACGACACCACCGACGCCGACGATCCAGACATCGACCTCGGAGACACGGGCGAGACCGACGAGACCGACGAGACCGACGAGACCGACGAGGGCTTCGATCGTGAACCGCCCACTGCTGAGGCCTTCGCCGAGCGCGCCCAGGATGCCCGGAGCGAGCGCATCCAGGTGCACACCTTCGACGCGTCCTACTACGGGTACGTAGTGGGCACCGAAGGCACCATTGTTCAGATCGCGACAGGCTCCATGCTCCACCGCGATGGCGAGCTCGTGAGTGGCCCTATCGACCTCGAGCTCATTGAGCTGTACGACAAGGGCTCAATGCTCGTGACCGACATGCCGAGCACCGGACTCAACGGTGCTGGAGAGCGGGCCCAGCTCATCTCCGGCGGAGAGCACTACGTGAACGCCACACAGGATGGCGAGCAGCTGTACCTCGGCTCCGACATGCGGATCGATGCACCCGTGAGCAACACGGGCGACCCCTCCTACGAAATGGTGCGCTTCCGTGCGGTCGATGCGGATGGCGCGACCGCCGGCCTAGACGATGCCGATGTGTGGGTGGAAGAAGACGCAAAGGTCCAGGTCGGGCGGGCGGAGACTGCCGACGGCATCCAGACCACCTACTCCTTGCTCTCAGGCGAATTTGGATGGACCAACGTGGACCGCTGGTACAGCGACCCGCGCGAGAAGACCACGCTCGAGGTTCGCCCGCCGATGGGCTGGGACGACAGCAACAGCGCCGTGTACCTGTCGTACGATGGTGAGCCCACAGCACTGGCCAGCCTCGACACCTGGGACGAAGACGAAGGCATCTTCAGCGAGCACTACGGCTTGATTCCGGTCGGCCTCGAGGTGCACGTCATCTTCGTGACCGCCACCGAGACCGGCTGGGCCTACGCCATCGAAGGCGCCACCATCGCGGCCGACCAGGAGATCACATTCGCCGATGCAGACGCGCTGATCGACATCGACACAGACGCCCTCGTCGAAGTGATCAACGCACTGCCCTGAGCTGGAGACCGGCACCCGTCATTCATCCCTCCACAGCCGCGCCCTGCCCACCCCGGCAGGGCGCTTTGGGTTCTCTGCCGGATGGCTGAAGCGCTGCGCAGTGCGAGCGAGCTCGGGAGAACTCATTCCATCGGCACTCCGGCTCAGAACGACCGAAGCGCCTTGCTGCCCCGCACCGGACCGGAGTGGGACGGTGCCACCCACTCCACCTCGACGCCCGCATCATCGAGACGACCGACCAGGGCGCGCACACTCGCATCATTCTCGGCAGGACTGTCGCTGTAGCGCTCGGGCGGTGGCGCGAGTGAGCCATCCTTCTGCGCGATGACCGTGTCGCCCATCAACAGCACACCATCCACTTCATACACCGCGCTGCCGTCGGTGTGTCCGGTCACGGCGTAGACATGAACCGTGTAGTCACCGAGACTCACCGCATCTCCATCCTGCAGCGAGATGTTCACCGCCGCTCCCGCTTCTGCCACGAGGGCACGCTCGGCCGCGAGCGCGTACACGCTGGCCTGTGAAAGCATCCCGAGGCCACCGAGGTGATCGCTGTGACCGTGGGAAAGAAACACAGCGTCTACAGACGCTGGCGTGAGCCCTCTCTGTTCCAAGGCCTTCGACACCGCGCGGCCCGAGTCGTTGAAGCATGCGTCAAAGAAGGCCACACGCTTGGGACGGTACTCCAGCAGAAAGCAGCTGGTAAAGGAGTCCTTGACCTGCACGAGCGGCCCCACCTTTCGGCCATCTTCGATGGGCATCCGAGCGCACGCCGACACCAGGCCGACAGAAGCAAACAGCAGAACTCGCATCGACATGGCGCACCCGGTGGCAGAAGACCCTCATCTCTCTGCCCCGACCAACCGGGCGGGCAAGAAACTTCGAGTGCGCAGCCCCCTCCGTCTACCGCCTACCGCAGGCCAGCGAAGCGCTACCAGGCTGCGTCGGGTCCCCCACGAGAGCCGATGTCGCTCGTGGTGCCGTCAGCATCGAGAATGGCTGGGTCACCGGCGTCCACACAGGCCGAAGCCGAGGCCAGAGACAGATCCCAGAGGGCTGCGTCGGAGCCCGAGGTGTCGACGTACTCCGGATCCACGCTCACGTTGCCGTCGCTGCCGGTTGGATCGGTCATGTTGAAGAAGTCCGAGGAGCCGCCGGTGTTTCCGTACACGTTGCCGTAGCTGATCGACAGCGAGCCGGATCCGATGCTGTTGTTCTGGAAGATGGCCGAGCCATGGGCGCTGCCAGTTGCCGAGACGCTGTTTTCAATGATGTTGACGTTGGTGAGGGTGAGGGTGGAGCCAGTGGTCGTGAGCAGCCCACCGCCCCAGGCCGAGCCCCCGGTGAGCGCATTGGCCACCACATCCGCGTTGGTAATGTGCACGGTGTCGGCCACCTGTACGTGGATGCCACCGCCGTAGGCGATGCCGGAGCCCGCATCGAGCTGGTTGCCGGCCACCACGAGGTTGGTGAGGTCGGCCACCGTGTTCGGGTACAGCAGCAGCCCGCCTGCGTAGCCCCAGACCTCGCAGGTGACAGAGTTGTCGGTCACCACGAGGTGATCGGCGGTGACCTCCCCAGCGTAGATGGTCATCCCTCCACCGAAGGCATAGCTGGACAGCGACGCGGCACCATTCAGAGAATTGTTCGTGACCTGTACATCCGTGAGCACCACCTCGGAGGTCTCGGTGTATACGGCCCCGCCATACAGGTAGGAGCCGTCCGCAGGACGCTGCCCGGTGAGGCTGTTGCGGTCGAACGAGCTGTTTTCGACGTGCAGAATGCTCTCGTCGGCCACGTACAGTGCGCCGCCGTTGAGCACCTGCAGCCCGTCTGAGATGGCGACGCCCGCGTTGCCGCTGAACGCCACGTCGGCCATGGTCAGCTCGCTCGACGAGGCGTACACCGCAGCGCCATATACGCCGGCGTAGCCCACCGCAGAGACCTCGCTCCGGTTGTCGGTGAACTCTACGTTGGTAAACGTGGCCGTGGCGTCGTCCAGGTAGACGACCCCGCCCCGCAGTCTCCCATCGTCGTCGCCCGTCGGCTCCACCGAGAGCTCGTTGGCGTCGAAGGCAGAGTCCTCAAGCACCAATGCGCCCGAAGCCACATGCAAGACCCCACCGAAAGGGTCGTCAGAGATGCGGTCGACCTGGTTGGAGACCACGATATCGCGCAGGGTCACGCCCGCGCCATCGATGTAGACGGCACCTCCACTGTAGAGCTCAGCCACCTCGATGGAGAAGCCCGACAGCTCTGCAACCGTGCTCTCCCCACCGGTGAGCGTGACCACCGGCCCCGAGCCACCGCTGCCGTCGAGGGTCGTGCTCGACGAGCCACCTTCACTGACCACACGCAGGTCTTTGCCGCCGAAGTCGAGCTTCTCCGTCCACGTGCCCGCGCCTACGCAGATCAGGTCGCCCACACTGGCGTCGTCGATGGCGGCCTGGATGCCGGAGGAGAGGTCGTCGGGGGTCAGCACACGGCACCTCGGTGTCGGCGCATTGCCGCCGCCCGTGCGCAGTCCACGGCCGGGGACGCGCGTTTCGTTGGCGCCGCTCTCGCCTGCTGCCAGCTTGCAGACTCCCTTGATCAAAGGCCTGGTGGTTACGAATACCTCCTTCAACGCGCCAATGCTGATACGTGGATAACCCAAAAGCGAACCGGATCCCCGTCGTGGGCCAAGCCTTCGGAAGTAAGGTTGTCGCCGCATTGGCGTGCGGC
>CAJWOS010000229.1 GCA_913044235.1 uncultured Pseudomonadota bacterium | reverse complement strand
GTAGGGGATCGCGACGCCGTGGCAGTCTGTACGCCTCGCGCCATCCGCAGTCCCACCAGATGGCCTGGGGAGGAGGGTTGCTGCGAGAACCGTCGGGCCGTACGCGCATCCGACAGGTCGAAATCCCAAGCACCGCCGCGAATCACACGGGCCGAGCGGTCTCGAGCCACGAGCTCGTCGGCGCCCGAGCGGTCCGAGGTGTATCGATCCCAACACCACTCCCAGGCGTTGCCCGTGAGACTGTAAAAGGCCCCTTGCCGAAGCTGGTTGACCGGAGCGACCATGCGATGCCGATCCTGGCAGCTGCCTCGGCTGGTCAACGAATCATCGAGCACGTTGGCAGCGAGACACACCTCCGAGGCACCGTGCATGTCACCCGCAAACGGCGTGCGCGGACCCACGTTCGAGAGACGAGCAGCGACCTCCCACGCATCCTCCGTGGGAAGGTGCCACCCGGTGGCGTATGGGTTGAAGGTGACTTCCACATCGCGCCCAGATGCGGCCCGCTTGAATCGGTACGCGAGAGAGAGCCCCGCGCCCTTTTCATTCACCAAAGCCGTGGCAGCGTTGCAGAAGCGCGCCGCTTCGAACCAGGTGACCGCCATCATCGGAAAGTCCGGATCTTGCAGGTGCGCGGGCACCCGTCGCTGGGAAGTGGGCAAGCCGGCGGATGCATTGGCGACCCGATCCCACAGCCGCTGGGACACCTCGGAGGCCATCAGCCGAAACGGAGCCAGATGAAGCTCCTTTGGCCGCTCATCAAGCCGACAAGAGAAACCATTGGAGTCGTCGATGCCGGTCACGCATCCCACCACCATCCGAGCATCGGGATCCACCCGCACGGTGCGGACATTGAGCAACCCATCGATGTCCATCGCATCTTCCACACTCTCTGTGAGCAGTGGCTCGCCAGCGCCAAGCGAGGAGACGAAGAATGCATGCTGCGCTTGGTCGCTGGTGCGCTCGACTGCAGCTTGAAGGCTGGAAAACGCAGTCTGCACCGCGACCTTCGGCCGAAACAGCTCCGTGAGCGCCCCATTGGCGTAGTGGCCATGCCCCGAGTTGCGCACCATCGTTGGCACGGCACCTTTGTGGGGTTCAGCCGAGATGGAGAGCAGACACCGCGGAGGGAGATCGAGCCGAGTGGGCGTATTCGGCGTGCGATCGTAGCGGCCACGGAGGGTGCGCGACACGTACGGGTCCACCATCGTGACCAGCCGCAGGCGGGGATTGCGTTCGAGCACTTCGGCAGCGGGCGTGAGGACCGTGTCGTGTAGACCGAGGGCCTCGAGGTGCAGCGCCGTGGCGCGGTCTCCGACGGCTCCCTTCGGCAGGTAGAACAGCTGCTGGTCGCTGGGTCGGCGCTCGCAGTAGCCAGACAGGTAGACCACCGCGAGATCTGCCCGCTCCGCTGCCTTCAAAAAGGTCGCAACAAGGTTCCGAAGCTCCCCACCGCGCCGATCCACATGCACTTTTCCACCCACCAACGAGAAGCCCCCTCGCTCCGTGAGCGCACGGCCGAACGACCGAGCGTCGTTTTCCGCCGTGGCGATCTGGAGGTGGTTCTGGTACCGCTGCGTGGCGACGACGAGCGCAACGCGAGCGGCGTGCTTCGTGGGCCCGGCCACGGGCGCGGTCATCCCCTGTGAGCGCTTCGCGAGCGCCTTTGAGCCCACGAGCAGACTACCCAAGCCCCCGAGTCCAGTGGTCAACATGGTGCGGCGGTTCCAGAGCATGGTGCGGCAGCCCTCCAAAGGTCGTGACCCCTACAATGGAGCCCATGCGGCCCGCTTGGGCACTAGCAGTGTGCTGTCACTCTCCGAGCCCCGACCGACCGCGGGCAAGCCCCTGCAATTGCGGGTGCGGATGGATCAGCGGGGGCAAGCGGTTCAGGGAGTGGATGCCAGGCGGGCGTACAGGCCCAGCATCCGACAGCCACAACTCCGTGGACGACAAGGAGACCACAGCATGGCGAACCGTATGATGACCGCACCAGTCCGAACCCGCGTTGCTTCGAGCACACTGGTCCTGCTTGCCGGCTTGGCTCTGCTGGGCTGCGACGAGTACCTCGAGGCGTACGGAAAGGACGGCTATGAAGGAAAGGATGGCTATGAAGGAAAGGACGGCCACTGGGGCGATGCCCCCGACACATCGCCCATGCCCGACACGGGGGCTCCAGGCACTTTCTCCTTGGAGCTCCAGCACGACGGTCTCTCTCGTCAGGCCATCGTATATGTGCCCGCTTCGTATGATCCGAGCACCAGCACGCCGCTCGTCCTCAACTTCCACGGCTTCGGCGGTACCGCCTCGGACCACATGATGTGGGCAGACATGCGCGACCTGGCCGAGCTGGACGGAGCCATCGTGGTGTACCCACAAGGCTCTCGACTGGATGGCTCTCCACACTGGAATGCGGCCCTTCCAGGCGGCGACAACAAGAGCGACGCCGACGACCTCGGCTATGTGCGGTCGCTCGTGGAGCGAATCGCGCAGACGCATGCCTTCGACGCCGACCGGATCTACGCCACGGGCTACTCCAACGGCGGCATGATGGCGGCGGCTCTGGCCTGCTATGCCAGCGACCTCGTGGCCGCGGTGGGCGTGGTTTCTGGGCAGCAGCTCGACACCTCAAGCGGCTGTGCTCCCACCCATCCCACCGCCTTCATCAGCCTGCACGGCACTGACGATGGAGTGATCTCGTACAGCACAGTGCAGGACGCGGTGGACTTTTGGGTGCGCGCCAACGACACCCGCGCAGCACCCATCGCGGAGCAGGCCCGTGCGGGCGGGATGACCATCGAGCACTTCGTGTATGCAGGCGGGCGAAACGGCGTTTCGGTGGAACACTACCGATATGTGGGCGGTGGCCACGTGTGGTTCGACGAGACCTACGAGGGAGCCGATGCCAGCGAGTTGGTGTGGGAATTTCTCACCCGCCACGACATCCAGGGTGCCCGCTGACCGCACGGGCCCTTCGTGCCCCTGGACCGGTACGCGGCGGGCGCTCAGTCCGACCGTCGTGCCACCAGGGTGTACGAGCCTTCCAAGAGGTTGACTGGATTCCAGCGAACTCTGCAGCCACGGACTTCGAGCTCTTCGGTGAGCGACTGCGGCCGGTGCAGCCACACATCGGTGCGAAACACCTGCCGAAACACCGACTCGCGCACACGACCGAACACAGCGGGACCGAGGGTATTGACCACCGCTGTGCCGCCGGGCTTGAGCAGCTGCACGAGCCGCATCGCGCTGGGCTGGAGCTGAAAAAATTCCCAGCAGCCGGCGCACACCACAAGGTCAAACTGGCCATCGACGTCCCAAAAGGACTGGGTCTCGAAGCGGAGGTTTTCCAGCGGCGCATCGGTCCGCGCGCGCTCGGTCATCGCGGCGGAGGTGTCGATGCTCAGCACCTGCTGGCCAGGGTAGCGCCGCGCCAGAGCCCGGCTGAGGCGTCCAATGCCGCCACCGATGTCGAGCACATCGCCCGAGAGCTTTTCTGGGAGGCATGCGAGCAGCGACTCGTGGTTCTTCTCGACCCACGTGGAAAAAGGTGGCAACGAGAAGTGCATCTCGTACAGCCGCGAGAATCGGTAGTAGTAGGCCGGGCCGTCTTTGTAGCTCACGGGGTTCCTGGAGGCTCGGCAGGCATGGTGGCCCGCGTTCCGGCGAGCACATCTCGCAAGCGCAGCCCCTGCCAGGATGCCACAGCCAGCGTGCCCACGGTGATGAGCAGATACTGCCACCAATGGGCCACCACTGCATATCCCAAGGCCACGGCGTCGAAGTCGGGCCCGTGCACACCGAACAGAGCGAGCGATCCGCGGCCAAATGCCTCCTGCACGCCCGCCATCGCCGGTGGCGCAGGGAGCAACGAGCCGAGCGCGGTGATGGTCATGACGCCCGCCGCCTCTCCGAAGTGTACCTGGTCCGAGAGCCCGAAAGCATGGGCGAGGGCGTAGTACATCAGGGAGATCTCAGCCCAGATCAGGCCTGAAAGCCCAAGGGCGGCCACCATGCGACCCGGATGGCGCAGCGCCCGAAAGCTCTCCGCAAAGTGCGCTGCAAAGTCAAAGAGGCGCTCCGCCGGCCCTCGCACCCCGAGCCGAGCGGCGATGCGTCCGAAGAAAGGGCGAAGGGCGGCCACAATCCCCGGTCCAATCACAGCCAGCACCACCACAGCCAGCGCAATCGACGGAATCAGCATCCGAGCGGTGCTCCAGCCCCACGACACGATGTCGATCTTGGTGCCCATCAGGTCGAGGGTGCGCGAGGGCAGCTCCACCCACAGCAGCACCGCCGCCAGAGTGACCAGCAGAGCCACGAGATCCATCGCGCGCTCGATGGCAATCACCCCAAGGCCAGCGCCTGCAGGCACCCCCTCGTCGCGGTGCAGCATCCAGGGACGCACAAACTCACCCAGCCGCACCGGGAGGGTCTGCACGGAAAAGGAACCCACCACAATGAGTGCGAAGCTGGAGCGAAGCGACATGCCCGGCGTGAGCTCGGCCAGCAGCACCTGCTGTCGCAGAGCCTGCAGCACGAGCTGCACACCGAAGAGAGCCGTAAACACCAGGAGCCCGCCAGGGTTCAGTCGCCCCAGCGCCGCGAGGAAGTCGCTGAAGGGAATCCCCCAGAACGCCGCCGCCATGAGCAGCGCACCGATGACGATCCCGAGCACCAGTCGCTTCATGGTCCCGTCCAGCCGAAGTGGACCGGCATCTTACCAAGTTGGCGCTGAGAAAACTCCGGCATGCCCCTGGTACCGCCGCCTGCGACGGGTCAAGATTCGCGCAGCCGTTCCGTGCACGCCCCGAACCGATACTCCCACCTGCCCTTGCCAGCCTCGATGTCCGAACCTTCTTCCGAGTCCGCTCCCGCCCACCCGCGAGTCCGCCTGAAGCGCGGGTTGATGGGCATCTGGGCAAACAGTCCCCTTGTGGTGCTGCTGGCTGCGGTCGGGTGGCCTCTGGCGATGGCGGGTCGACACCCAGGCGCCGACGGGCCCCACATGCTCGGCATCGCGATGCGACTCGGCTGGGAAGTGCGCAGCGGTCAGCTGTTCACGGCGCTCGACCACGCTAGCGGCCTGGTCGCCCCCCATCCACCTGGCGCGTACCTGCCGGTCACCCTGCTCTATGCCCTGCTCGGCCCCCTCGAGACGGTGCCCGTGCTCGCCGGCCTCTGCTGGCTGGGTCTATTGATGATGGGTGGCATGCGGATGCTGCGGCGCACGCCCGGTCGCGCTTGGGTGATGGCCCTGGGTCTCGCCGCAGTCCCGCTCGTGTGGCACCAGCTCGACAACTACGGCGTCGATCTCGCCAGTGCGGCGATGGTCTCCATGGCGCTCTCGTGGCTGATGGCGAGCGACGGTCTTACCGAGCGGCGGGCGTCGCTCTGGGCCGGCGTGTGGATTGGGGCTGGGTTCTGGGTCAAGTACACCTTTCCCATTTTCTTGTTTGTGCCGTGTGTGCTCGTGCTGCTCGAGACCCTCTGGGTGGTGGTGCGCCGCCAGCCCGATGCGCGCGCGCGCATCGAAAACGGGCTGTGGCTGACTGGTGGTCTGCTGCTCGTGGTGGGCCCCCTGATGCTGCTCAGCGGCTCCGAGATCGCGAACTATGTGTTTCACTCTGCCTCGCTCGACGGGCAGGACGAGACGGTCGACAACCTGGGCTCCAGCTTTGGCGCCGATGTGTCTCCCTTCGACGTGCAGATGTTCTACTCGGCCGTGCTGAAGGATGTGTGGGGCTGGCCCGGGCTCGCGCTCCTCGCCACGGGACTCCTGGTTGGCCTCTGGCAGCTGCGCCACGACCGGTCCGCCCGGCGCGACACTCTGCTGTGCCTCGCCAGCATCGTGAGCAGCTACCTGGTGCTCGCCCAGCTCAATGTGAAGGCCGACCGCTACCTGCTGCCCATGATGGCCCCTCTGCTGATGGTGGGCCTGGTGCCGCTTGCCGGAGGCCTGCTCCGCCCCCTGTTGCCCATTGGTGTGCTGGCGGTCCCCGTGCTGTTTCTATGGCGCGACTTCAGCGGCTGGACCCAGGGCATGGATGCCGACTCCACTACCCTGTGGGGGCCCACCGCTTCGGGCGACCGCTTCGCACCATCGGGCCGACAGTTTGAGCACACCGCTTCCGTGCAGCTGGCCCAGTGGGGTCGCTGGCCGCGGGTCGAAGAAGCGTTCCGGCCCATCCACGTGCCCGTCGATCAGTGGAATCTCTCTGCGGTGGTGCAGGAGATGCACCGTCGAGCGGGGCCTGACGCCGAGGTCGTGGGGCTCTGCCTCACCGAGCGGGCAGGCACCCCCGGCTTCGGTCTGTTCTTGATGGAAGCGGAGAAGCTCGGCTACCACTGGGACTTTGCCTCGGTGATGGTGCTGCGCGGCGCTGGAGCCAGTGGAAAGCCTCGCACCTTCCAGTTCCGCGGGCCGTTCATGGCCGGCGAAGACGACACCTCCGCCTTCGATGTGCTGTTCGTGAGCTACCAGACCAGCGGGCACAGCCCCCAGCGAAACTACCTGGAGTCGCTGTCGGTCACCGATGCGGAGAGCTTTCGGATGCCGGGTGGCCTGGGCGGCCAGGTGGTCACACTCGCCGTGGCAGATGCTCCGCCAGTGCAGACCGAGGGGTCGGCGCCGCCCCCGAAGCGGTGAAGCAGTTGGTGCTCAAGACACGGTCTCGTTCGCCGCAAAGCAGCGGAGCGCCCCACTGTGCGCGACTGTGAAGTTCTGACGAACTGCGAAGATGGGGCTTTCACGGACGTGCTACACAGGCCCGTATGGGACGCCTCCTGATAGAAGACACCGACGGAGCCCGCCGTGCGTTGCTTGTGGCCAGCACGTTGCTGGGGCGCCACTGGCGGTGCGATGCCCGACTTGAACACCCGTCTGTTCCCCTCTACTGGCTCGAGGTACGGTGGTCGGGGGCCTACTGGGCGTGGCGCTGCCTCGGTGCCGAAGACCACACCCGCGGCAAGGGTCCAACCGACCAGCGAGGCTGGCGACGCCTGGGCGCCGATGATGAAGTCACCCTGCCCCTCGCCGGTGTGCGCGTGCGCATGGCCGATGAGACTCCGCCCCAGGTAGTGCTGCAAGATCTCGACACCAACCGCTGGATCGATGGCGACGCGCGCTTCGAGGTCCTGGCCCTGACCCAGGAAGGACCGCACGCGCTCGGCGATGATGGAGAGCCGTCTGAACCGGTGCTCAGCGACGGTGCCGAGCTCCACCACCGCGGCCGGCGGCTGCGGGTGCACGTGCCCGAGGGACAAGCCGACACCAAGCTGGGCTCTCTTTCACTCGAGGCCGGTCCGGTGGAAATGGACTTCGACCTCTCGATTCCCGCGGTGGTCCTGTCGGGCAAGGGCGGTGAGCTTCGCCTCACCGGCTCCCTGGTCCGCACGCTGGCGCTCTATGCCGCGGCCCACGTCCACGCGGGCTGCCCCGGAGGCTGGCTGTCCAACACCCAGGCCCACGCCTGGGCCCAGCACCTCGGTGCCGCCAGCGACGCTCCACCAGAGCGACTGAACTGGGAGCGGGCCCGGCTGCGCTCTCGACTGCTCGAAGCTGGCCTCGGCGGCGTTGACACCTTCTTCGAGCGCCAGCGAGAGGCCGGGGTGTGGTTTCACCGCATGCGACGGATGCCACGGGTGTCGGGGCTACCAGAGCTTCCCGGGCCCGATGGCCTGCACCTGCCGCTCGGCCTCACGCCCGATCCCCTCGAATGAACACGACGCTCGGTGAGGAGCGCTACGAGGTGGTCCGACGCCTCGGTGGTGGCGCCACGTCGCAGGTCTACGAGGTGGTCGACACCCGGCTGGCCGTGACCCGGGCCCTCAAGCGCATGGCAGCCCCTCCTTCCGATGCGGCAGGCAGGCGACAGGCCCGCGAAGCACGCATCATGGCGAAGCTCGACCACCCCGGAATCGTGACCGTGTTCGACTCCTTCGCGGAAGACGGCCACCATTGCGTGGTAATGGAGCTGTGCAGCAGCGGAAGCCTAGGCGATCGGGTGCAGCTCCACGGTCCGGTCAGCGCCGACGCGCTCCTTGTGTGGGCCGTACAGCTTGTCGAGGCCCTGGAGGCGGCCCACCGGGCCGGGGTTCTCCACCGCGACATCAAGCCACAGAACCTGCTCTTGACGAAGGACGGGCGGGTGAAGATCGGCGACTTCGGCCTGAGTTGGACCAGCGAAGACCCCACCGCGCTGACCCAGACGGGCGCCCTCATGGGAACAGTCCCGTACATGGCCCCGGCCCTGCGGCGAGGAGAAGCCCACAGCGAGGCCACCGACCGATATGCCCTGGCAGCGAGCCTCGTGCACTGTGCCACGGGGCGACTGCCCGGCGACCTCGACCGGGCGGGGGCATGGACGGGCGTGCCCGCAGAAATCCGACAGGTCGCAGAGCGCTTGCTGGACGGGCAGGACCCTGGCGAGCTTCGCCCTCTTGCGATCGCACCGAGTGCCACGCGGCGCCGAGGGGCCTTGGCCGCGCTGGTGGTGGCCGGTGGTCTCGTGGCCACTCCATTCTTGTTGCGAGGTGGCGACGACCGCGCCGATGTGGAGCGACTGCCGAATATCCCAGCACTGCCCGACCTTGCCGCCATGCCCGAGCCATGCCCCGACATCCCCACCGCGTGGACAGAACAGCGGGTGATGGGCCCTCGAGAAGTCATCGCGAGCGGCTTTGTCGACGTGACCGGCGACGGGGTCGACGACGCCGTATTTGTGAGCATCCTCGACCAGGTCATCCTCGTCTACCCCGGTGGACCCGAGCCTTCACTGGAACAGTCGCCGCTGCGCTTTTCTGGCGGTCGCATGACCGGCGTGCCCGTGATGCTCGACGCCAACGGCGATGGCTTTTTGGACCTGGTGGTCGCCGAGCCCGACGACGCACAGCTGCGGGTGTTTCGGGGGAGCGCCGACGGGCTGTCGACCGAAGGAGGGGTCCTCGACCAGGCCCCGCCGCTCAAGCAGCTCGCCGCCTGGGACGTAGACGAAGACGGAAGCCCGGACTTGGTGGGACGCAACATGAACGGCACCATCTCCTGGCGACGGGCACCGGCAGGGCAAGCGCTGGAGCCGCACAAGACTCTGTGGACTGCTTTTCCGGCCCGCGCCAGCCTGCTGCTACACAGCTGGTTCATGGTGGACAACTCCCAAGCGCGCGAGCTCTTCCAGCTGGGTCCGAAGGGCCGAATCGTCGACCGCAGAACGCTGCCCTTTGGGAGTGAGCCCCGTCGACTGCCCGACGGGCGGGTGGTGATGGTGCGCGGCGGCGCACAGGTGTCAGAAGCCGGGCTACCCGAGTGCGCCGACCGTACCCTCTCTTCGTACAGCTATGGCGACTGGAACGGCGATGGCATGTGGGATGCCATCTTTGCTCGGACCTGCGCCGGCTGCGCCTCCAACCTGCATGTGCGGCTGGGGCGCGACAGCGGGTGACAGAGCAGCGCGCCGCGGGTGCTACCGGAACCAGACCTGGTGCAGGGTGTCCTGGTTGTAGCCCGCGTTGAAGTCGTCGCATTCCCAGCGGAAGCCGTTGAGTCGAATCGACCAGCCCGAACCACCGTCCACGTAGAAGGGCGCGCCTGTGAACCCGGTCTGGACGACAGCACCCGTCAGTTGCTGGACCAGGTTGGTGGCGGCCGGCAGGTTCCCAGTGTGTCCAGAAAGGGCCGTGAAGGACTGCCAGTCCGAGACACTCGCGGCTGAAGTCCCATCGAAGGCCATCTGGATGATCGCCGCCTGCGACGTCTTGAAGTGGATCACGCGGCTGTGGTACGAGGTGTCGCAGTAGAAGCGAACCTCCGATGCCAAGGACGAGTCGGCACCCAGCTCGTCGAGGTAGATGTGGGAGAACCCGCCCGTGGGGTCGGTGGGCATGGTCGATGGCATCAGCGCGGGGTTCGTTCCGCCCGCGTGGTCGTAGGCGAGCATCAGCGTCCAGCCACCCCCGTCGGTCGCCATGTCACAGTAGGCCTCCAGCGGCCCCACCGAGCCCGGATCGATCCAGTACACGTCGTCGCCGGTTGAGTGGCCACGGTCGAGAATGTCCAGACACGAGAGGGCCGCACAGTCTTCGGAAGCTCCGTTGTCGTCGTAGGCCAGCGCGTCTGTGTCATCGCAGTCGTCGCCTAAGATGTACCCGTCTCCATCGTAGTCGTTGGTCGTGATCGGCACACTGTCACTCGCCGTCGTGCCATCGTCGTCTCCGTCATTGGGTGTCGCGGTACACGTCCACACCTCTTCGGCCACCGTGTCCGACCCCGCGACCGTGTCGTCGGTCCACACATCCGTGCTCGCGCTGCTGTACGCGGTCGAGTCATAGGTCCAGGCCATGGTGTAGGTCACCGTGTCGCCATCGGCGTCGGTGCTCGCCGTGGTGACCTCGCAGAGCAGATCTTCTCCCTCGATGGGGTCGCTGGGATCAATGGTGACCACCGGCGCCTCGGGCGGCGTGCCCAACGTCATCAGCGTACCGGGGTAGACCGTGCCCGGCGACTCGGCCGTCGACGCGGTACTCGAGGGGCGAGGCGTGGGAGGGCGGCTGCGGCCGGGGGGAGCTCCCACGCGGCGGGGGCGCCGGGCTCACGAACGGGTTCCCCGTGGTGGCCATGGAAACCGGCCCCCCCCTCTGCTGCTGCGGGGTCGCCTTGGCCTTCTTCTTCGTCTTCGTCGTCTTCGCGCCCCCCGCCGCCGCCGCGGGGGGCGGCGGGGCGGC
>CAJWOS010000228.1 GCA_913044235.1 uncultured Pseudomonadota bacterium | reverse complement strand
GATGGGATCGGTACGGACCCGCTCGACGAGGACACCGACGATGATGGGTTGACCGACTTTGAGGAAGAATCCGATTCCGGTACGGACCCGCTTGATGAAGACTGTGACGAAGACGGTCTTCTCGATGGGGTGGAAGTGTATGAAACCCACACCGATCCGCTCGACGAGGACACCGATGATGACGGCTTGAGTGACGGTGAGGAAGTGCTGGAGACCGAGACCGATCCCCGCAACCAGGACTCCGATCGCGACGGTCTCTCGGACTACGACGAGGTGAACAATCACGGCACCGATCCAAACGATGCCGACACAGATGGCGGAGGGACACCGGATGGCGCCGAAGTGGTCACGGGCACCGATCCGCTCGACCCAACCGACGACAACCCTCCGAGTGACGACGAGTACACCGAAGACGGCGGCTATCTCGACGGTGAATACAGTGGTGGTAAGCCCGGGTGTTCCTGCAGCACCGCCGACGACCCGGCACCGAGTGGGCTCTGGGCTGGCTTGCTGGCCGGTCTCGCGGTGCTCGGCATCCGTCGTCGCGATCGCATCTGAGGCGTTCCGGGATGGGGCGCCGGCTCAGTCGTCCTGGGTCCCGCTTGAGGGGCTTCCGTAGGGGTCGGCGTCGGGATATTCCGCTTCATACTCGGCCCACCAAGCCATCTGAATGCTCTCGAGGATGCCCTCGCTGGCGCCAGTCGGCGCATCGTCAAAGTCGTCGAGCTCGGTCACCCAGCGATGCAAGTCTGTGAAGCGCACCCCGTGCAGCGGGTGCTTGTCGGGGAAGCGATCGAAGAGCTCCTCCCCGACCGCGAGGGAATCAGTCCACTTCAGACCCATGAGGGACTCCGGGAAGTACAGGTCAGTCTTGGAGGCTCTCTGCCACAAGGGACTCCGTTCCGTGGGAGTCGTCGGTCACGTCGATCGTGGTGCCCTCTTCGAGGGCGGCGCGGGAGGACCCCATGCCGATGGCAGATGTGAGGCGATTCCACCAGGCCACCTGCTCTCCGGCTCCCGCCTCTTCATCGGGCATCTCGACGACCAGGTCATCGCTCTCGGCGATGATGGCAGCTGGTCCGGTACTGACGCGACCGTCGAGCGGCAGGAGCAGGCCGCCATGCAAGAGCAGTCCGGTCACTTGGTTGCCTTCACGGTCGATCACGAAGTCCTGGACCGCGCCGAGGGAGCGGCCTCGCCGACTCACCGCCTGGGTGCCCCGATAGGCACTCGCCCAGGCGCGGCCGTCTACAACGGTGATGCGACCGCCAGACCACTCGACGGCTTCCTCGCTGCGAATGAGCGCGAGGTCGCGCCCGACGAGGACCAACTCGTCGGCTGGTACGCCGCCGGGCTTGGCGAACATTCCCGAGCCCTTCAGTCGCCACCCGTAGATCTGGTGGGTTTCCAGGTCGAACATGAAGTCGTCGAGGCGTCCCACGAATGCGCCCTCGGCGAGGGATGCCACTTGCAGGTTCTGGGCGCGTTTCCAAGTCTCGAGGTTCATGAGCCGCTCCGAATGGGAGGAGGCGTATCCGACTGCAGCCTGGTGCACACGGGGTTGGATAGTCTGTGTCCCCAGACCCGCTCGGACGGTGTTGAATTCAACAGGTCGGCCTGTCGATGGCCGCCGAATCGACATACGGTGTTCGACAGTCGGCGGAGGCAACCAGGACCGGACGCTCCCGCATCGGAAGGCAGCACGCATGGATCGGTTTCCAAATCTCCTCTTCGCGAAGGTCGTAAGCAATGAAGACGAAGAAGGACTCGGTCGGGTTCAAGTCGAAGTGTTCGGGTACGGGGCCAAGCTGAAGCTTCCGTGGCTTCGTACACTCCAGGGACTTGCCGGAAAGGACCACGGCACTCTCGTACTTCCTGAGGTGGGAGATGAGGTCGTGGTGCTGTGCGGAGCTGGGACAGAGGCCGATGGGATGATCGTGCTCGGTGGCGTCTACAACAGCGAGACCAAGCAGAAGCTGCCCAAAAAAGGCGCGAAGAATGCGCTGAAGCAGGTCATGACGAAGGGCGGGCACCGCGTCACGCTCGACGACTCCAAGGGCAAGGAGATCATCGAGGTGGCAGCTGGAAAGAAGGAGAAAATCAAGATCACCATGACGGTTGCTGATGGAATCCTGTTGCTCGCGGCGGACAAGGACATTCAGGTCAAGGGCGAAGCCAACGTTACGGTCGATGCGAAAGATACGGTAACCGTGAAGGCAGCCAAGAAGTTGGTCGTTGATGCCAAGGACGTGACCTTGAAAATGAGCGGCAAGTGCGTCATCGAGGGCGGCGACGTCACGGTGGACGGAGACAATGTGACTCTGAAGGCGAGCAAAAACTGCACGGTCCAGGCCTCGGGCAACGTGACGATCAAGGGCAAAGCCGTCAGCATCGGATGAATCATGGCCACGAATGGAACGAATGGAGATGCGCTACACAATGACGGCGGATCGGAAAAAGGACAGCGATCCGACGATGCGCCACTGCACTCTCGATCGCCTTTGCGGAGTATGCACTTTGACGCGACAAAATTGGCGTCGCTGGGACCCGAGGTGGAGGTTTCACCGGAAGACGTTCTGTATGGCCCACATGGACTCAAGTTCCCAGTTCTCGCCCTGCTCGTGAATCGACACCTTGGGCCAGTCCGTCATGCGCTTGCGCAGCGGACAGTAGCGGGCGGCATGACGGTGTTGTACGCGCCAGGCGACCGGCCGGAGGAAGAGCAGCCAGCCACCTCAAAGAACCAGCCAGCCACATCAAAGGATCAGCCAGCGAACTAGTCTGGAAGTCTGTGTTAGGTTGTTCGCGCCGATCGGTCGGACCAACCTTTCGTACAATCGGGTCCGGCCTGAAAATGGAGTTTCAATGCCTGAGTATCGCACACCTGGGGTTTACATCGAGGAAGTGTCTGGGGGGCCGCGACCAGTACAAGCGGCCGCCACCACCGACACCGGCTTCATCGCCGTCCTCACTCTCCCGAAACAATTTGTGCCCGGACAGGGTTCGGCTGAGTCGGTCTTTCTGCCTGCGGCAGAGGACCAAGTGCGGCTCAGTTGGAACCGTGCGCTTGCCTTCCGTTCGCTCGAAGCTGTCGCGCCCGCCGCAGCCGCGGGTGGAGCGAAAGCGACCGACCCGAAGGGCAAGGCCAAGAAAGCGCCGCCTCCGGCAGCCGCTTCGACCACGCGTCTTCAAAACCTCGTCAACGAATCGCTCCCCGGCACGTGGAGCATCGAGCCAGCCAACAACGACGATGCGCTCCGACTGCGGAATGCCCAGGGCGATCTGCTTCGGGTGCCCGTCGCGCGCTCACTGCTGAGCGTGAAGGAATCCGGTGAATGGGACCTGGCTTGGGGCGCCGACGAAGACAACTTTGTCATGACGCTCGCCGGGTATGCGTCTCGCAACGATGTGGGCCACTCCGGCACACTTGGCGCGGTCGCACCGAAGGGTGCTCCCGTCTCCATCGACGCCGCCGAAATTCATCAGCGCTTGATCAAGCCTGCGCCGTCGATCACCAACATGACTGGCTACCGTGCATGGCGTGGTGAGCTCGGCGAAGCGCTCTTCGTTCAGATCATCGGTGAGGCAAAGGGCATCAACGATGCCAAGGCCCAGACCATCTGGGACACGCTTGACGGAAAGATCAAAGCCGCCTGGGACCGATGGCTTCGTGCGCACCCCGGACTGCATCGTCTGGAGATCGCGCTTCAAGGCTTCTTCGACAACGGCGGTGCGACTGCGTACCCAGCCGTGGTCATCCAGGCGCACGGTGCTGCGGGACCAAACAAACGTCAGTTCCTTGAAGCGTCCTTCGACAGCGTAGCCAACGTTGCGATGCTTGCCTCTCCCGGCCTTGAGCTGGCTTGGCAGCAGGCAATCCTGGAATACGCAGGGCCGAAGGGTCGCGGTGACCTCTTCGCTGTGATGGAGACTCCTCGCTACATGATGACTAAGGAACCGCGGGGCCTTGCGCTCGACGACTTTCGGTGGTCGAAGAATGGGACGCCCTACGAAATGGCGGTTCTTGAGGCCATGCCATTCCCGAAAAGCAGCGAGCTTCGCTTCCTGGGCTACGCAAATGACGAACTGCTCGACCGAGCCATCCCGCGGGACGACACGGGTTTCGGCGCCGCTTACGGTCCATGGTTGATTGTAGAGAATCCGCTCTCGACGGGTCCGCACGATCGCTATGTCGTCGCACCGCCATCGGGCCATGTGGCTGGCGTGATTGCAGGTACAGACCTCAGTCCCAGCGGTGGCGTCCACAAAGCACCTGCCAACGAGCAGATGCTTGGATGTGCCAATCTCGTCACCGAGATCTCCGACCGGGAGCAGGGGCCGCTCAACACGAAGTCGATCAACATCATCCGTCACCGTACAGGCGGCGGTATCCGTATCTGGGGTGCGCGCACCGTCGCTTCGGATGCGAACTGGCGGTACGTCAACGTGCGCCGGTTGTTCCTCTTCATCGAACGTTCGGTTCGCGACGCAGTGAACTGGGCGGTGTTTATGCCAAACACCTCCCTCACTCGGCGCGATCTTGGCACCACGATTCGCAGCTTCCTCTACAGCCTCTGGAACCAGGGGATGCTCGACGGCGACTCGCACAGCGATGCGTACACGGTGAAGTGTGATGCTGAGAACAATCCTGACGTGGATGTCCGAAACGGCCTGCTCACGGTAGACGTGACCGTCAGACCGCCGTTCCCGGCCGAGTTTGTCAGGATTCGTTTCCGTCAGGCTCCGATGGAAGTCCCTGGTTGATAGGTGCGTAGCGTAGACGCCATCGGTCGATAGCGACCGATGGTTTCTACCTGTTCAGGCGACCGTTGCGGTCGCACGGAGGTCATCCAATGGCGACTGTAGACTCGACTGATACCTTTGTCGGATCGTTCCACTTCGAAGTCACGATTCCTGGTGTGAGTGATACGAATGCTGCCTACAACACGAAGTTTACGCGTGTGTCGGGCGTTTCCAGTGAGTCGGAACAGCTCACCTGGATGCAGGGGTCGGACCGATCGGTGAACACGGCGCCCGGCCGAGTGAAGTATGCCGACATCACGCTCGAGCGTGTGTTTGACGGTGTCGACGCTTTCTATACCTGGCGCCGCCGGATCGAAAATGGCCAGTTCATCACGGCCGACGGTACAAGTACGGGGTACCGCCGCGACGTCGTGGTGCGTATGTTCCGGCGGGACTTTAGGGTCGAAGGCACCAAGTGCGTGCGAAAGATGGTGTTGCGTGGTGCGTGGCCGAGTCGTTGGCAGTTGCCCGATCTCGATGCAAACTCCAGCAACCTCGCCATCGAGACCATCGTTCTCACTGTATCGGACGTAGAAGAAGGAATACCGGACTGACTCGGAAGGAGACCCGGCAGGTCGCTTTCACTGGGTCCCGGACCCGTAGATTAGATAACTCTCGAAAACGTTTCACCATGAGGAGCAGGCATGGCTCTCTTCCCCGAACTCGATACTGACAACTACATTGGCGCGTTTAACTTCCGTGTCAGCATCCCGGATGTTGCTGGCGACATCAACCAAGCATTTGTGCGCGTCTCCGGCGTGGTCAGCAGCTCGGAACCGATGGAGTTCATGCACGGCTCCGATCCCTACGTGCGTAAGGGCGTGGGTCGTACATCGTACGAGGACGTCACGCTGGAGCGAATCTACAACGGCAGCGATGCATTCTATGGCTGGCGCATGGAGATTGAGGCCGGCGGCATCACCCGGAAGGACGTGAAGATCGAAATGATGAAGCCCGACGGAACCGTATCGCGCACCATGATGTGCCGTGGTGCGTGGCCAAGTCGCTGGGAACTCCCGGAGATGGATGCATCGGGAAGCCAGGGCGCGACTGAGCGCATCCAGCTCAGTGTCGAGCGTGTCACCAACGAGTGAGGCTGAAGCTTGAGTTCTCCAATCGAACAGCGCGCCTTTGTGGAGCTACCCGTAGGGGTCCTCAATAAAGAAGGCGAGCTCCAGCGCGAGGCTGAGGTGCGTGCGGTTACCGGTGGTGACGAGTTCTACATCGGAATGTCGGCCGAATACACACGCAATCCAAATGACCTCGTCTACAAGACCCTTCTTTTGTCGAGATGTGTGCGTCGGATCGGTACCAACACCGTCGTCACGATGGCAGATATCAAGAAACTGCACGTACAGGATGTGCGCGCCCTGGAGTATGCGATCTACAAGCTCTCCTACGGCGCGGCGGCCATCCCGAAAGGAGACCCCTCCAAACCGGGGGGGTCAGCGTGACCTACCCTCTTGCCAAAATCCGTGAAGAATCTGCGTTCATCGCGTACCATCTTCACTGGAGTTTGGAGGATATTCTCGCGCTGCCACACAGGGAACGGGTGGCATGGGTAGGTCAAGTGAGCGCGATCAACAAGAAGGTGCTGGAGTCAGAGAACTAAGCCTGGCACCGGTCGAGACCGACAAGGCGCTTCCATGAGAGTCACACCCCAGCCGAGTGTACGAGTTCAGGTCGGTATCCGACGGCCGGTTGTGGCGCGGGCCGAGTCGGCGGTGCATGCGATGCTTGGGCTGTACCCACGCACTGGACAGTGGCTCAGCGACCGGTATCCCAGTGCTGTGGTGACCCCACCAGAGCGCTCTGCAAGCGGGGTTGTGCTTGAGCATCTTCGCTTTGGCCCCCAAAATCGCCTCGATGCGGTCCCTGGTCTCGCTGGGCCCTTTCCGTCGAGGCTCCGCGACAGCGTCGGACTGGCGTTGAGACTTGGCGCACAATCGGTCGACCTTTTGCTGCTGCGAGCCCCCAGAGGCCGTCCTGAACAGATCTCTCAGGCGGAGTATGCAGAATACTTTGCTTCCACCTTGAGCCGTATGCCGGGTGTCTGTGTCACGGCACCAGATGTGCTCGGCCGCCCTGCAGTCTTGTACGGGCGCACTCGTCGAGACTCCGACTTGGAGTGGCGCCGCATCCGGTCTTTGTGCGCGGCGTTGGGAGATACATGGCGGGAGTCGTGGCAGCTGGCCCTCTTTGATGCGCCACTTAGCGATCCGCCATGGGCATCATCAGAGCTGGGTCTCGCCGATGCGTGTCTGTTTACGTGGCTGGGAAGTCCGCGCGCCCTGGCGCGCCATGGATGGCGCTCGGCGGCCGTAGTGGCCTCCGCGCAGCGCAGTCGGGCGGATGATGTGGTCTACCTGAGCCACATCGGTCGAACCCTCGAGCTCGGGCCTGGCCGACGAATCCGGCGAAGAACGATACCGACGCCGGTCGAGCCGTCCGCTCAACACGGGATCATCAACCGTGTGCTGCTTCACGACACAGGGGATACTGCCCAGATCTTGTCGGAAGAGACCCTTCGTCCGCCAATTGGGCAGTGGAGCATCCCGGTGCTTCGCACGGTACAGGGTATCCACCGTCTGGTCCGTCTGGCTGCCAATGACTTTGTCTTTCGCCCGGTCACGGAGCTGCAGAGTGTTGCGCTCACAGTGGCGCTGAACATGGCTTTGCAGCCGTTTGTCCAGGCTGGCGTCTTACGGGGGCTGGGCGGGAACCCCATCCCCGAGGTCACGGCAGAACCGCTGCGAGATCGCATGGCCCCTGGCCTGAGTGCCATGATTGGTGCGAGCGTGCGGCCTTGGGCGAAGCGTATCGAGCTCCGTGTGGGTGTTGACCCCGGCAACGCCGCCACCGTGGAGCTGACCTGATGTCATTCGCGAGCGTGGCGCAAGAGCTCTTCAAGTCTTCTGAACCCGAGATCAACTACAACTTCGTCGTCTTCATTGGCGCGGCTCCGTTCGGATGTTTCAAGTCCATCAGCGGGTTTTCATACGAGACCCCGAAGCGCGACCTTGCGGTGGGCGGGTCGCGCATCCAGCGCACCTTGCCGTTCAAAGCGGGCGAGGCGGGTTCGTGGGGTCAAGTCACGCTGAAGTGGGGCACCTCTAGTCTTTCGACATTGAACGCTTGGTCGAAGGCCGTCAAGGTGGGGTCGTTCTTCCGTCGGGAGGTCTTCATTCTGCAGATGAACCGGTCTTGGGAGCCCACAAGGATTTTCTTTCTGCATGGTGCTTGGCCTGTGAAGTGGACTGCTGATGAGTTCGACGGAGACAGCGGTACCACGCCCTGGACGGTCACAAGCGTCGATCTGGCTTTCAAGAGCATGCACATGGTGGTCACTCGGATTGACTTGATGCGGTCTGCCGGCATCAGCCTTCCGAGTCTCAGTATGAGCGGAATGTTCCCGGAAAATTGGGGCGCGGGGAACTCCGAAGACTTGCCAGATTCCGGACGCGAGAGCGACCAGACCCTGGAGGCCGGAAGCCCAGTACTCACCGATACAACGGCCTCACCGAGCTACGTGACGGAGCCCACCGAGGAAGAGCGTCTTCAGAGGGCCTACAACCTCGGGTCTGAAATCGCCGACCTGGAAAGTTCCTACGAGGTGCTCGCCGAGGCGCACGACTTGGACGCCCTGCGAGCGGCCCAGGTAGACGACTTGTCTCCAGATCAGCAGTCTGCCCTTCTGGAGGCCGGCCGATTGAGTGCTTCCCTCGAAGCGGCCCAGCTCGAGCTCCGCACCGAGCTTGAGGAACAGCAGACCATCGCCAAGGCCGAGCTGGAAGAGCTGAACGCCAACCCGGTTGTCACAGAGCTACGGAACTCCCCCATCGAAGACTTGACCCTGCCGCAGTTGGAAGTACTCGTGCAGTACAACGTTGCGGAAGCCAAGGTGGAGAACCTGACGGCAGACCTGAAGGCGTTGCCTGCGGCACCGACCGAGGACGAATCATGATGCTGAGGACCGATCGTGCAAAGTCGCAGGCTGCGCCGGCGGCCGCGATGGTTTGCGCGACGATGTACAGGAGCAGCCGATGAACATCACGAGCTTGATGGGCATGGTCATGAGCCCGTCGATCCAACCGGCGAAGATGGTCACTGACGACGGGGAATTCAAGTTTCAGTTCAACCCGTCCACCATGAAGCTGAACATCAACAATCGAAAACGCGCGGGCAACGCGCTCTCAAAGTCGACTTCAGATGATGACAGCAACTTTGAGGAAGCCATCGAGGGCGAAGCCTCACTGTCCTTCGACGTCGTGATCGACCAATCGGAGTGGCGGCCTGGCAACAATCCGATCGACATGGCGCTGTATGCCCTTCAGTCTCTGAATCCCCTCTTTGACCTGCCCTCGTCCACCAATTCAGACAATGTGCTCGAGTCGAAGGCGTCCTTGTTCTCGTTTTCCTTGGAAGGGCAAATCGCCGACACCGTGAAGCAGTGGTTTCTCTGGGCGCGCGCCGACGACAATGGTGCGTCCACCTCCGGTGGACTGGGGGACAAAGCAACTCCCGAGCTGGTGTTCGTGTGGGGTGCCATGAAGTTCAAGGGGCACATCGTATCCCTGAACGTGGTGATGTCTGTCTATGACGAGCAGGGCAATCCAAGGCGGGCAGAAATCGGTGTCACGATGACGGGAACGATGGATGGCTGGGTCCCGAAATAGTCCACCGCCTTAGCGTTGATGTCCGGGTTAATCTTGAAGATCGTCTACGACAGCAAGGAAGGGGTCATCGAGCCCTGGTACGTCCGCAGCCTTGAGCTGCGGCTGTGTATCGACGAGCTGGACAGCGTGCGCATTACGCTTCTGCTCACGCCCGAGGGCAACACAACGGTCCTCAAGCAGGTGATTCCAGGGCAGACCTTCACCCTGAAGATCGACGCAGTCGAGTTTGAGGGTGATTTCGTGCACGTGTCGTTCCAGCAGATGCCTCGAGGGCTTGAGGTCACGGCAGTGGGACTCGAGGCTTTGCATCGCCTTCGACACCAGCGGCTCAGTGAGATCAAGGAACAGACGAAAGACAAAGTGGTGAGCACCCTACTCACGAACGCATCTCTCCGGAAGACAAGTGTGGGCAAGGTGAAGCCTGCCGCCGCCGAGCAGGTGCTGTTGGATGACGATGCCGTCAATCTGCTCAAGAAGCTATGTGTCGAGCGCAACTTCGCACTTTTCTGGTCGCGCGGTACGCTCACTTATGGTCCGCGGAATCTGGCTCGCGGTTCAGGCCCCATCAAGCTTGAGAGTGCTTCTCTTACCGACTTGGAACTGGATCTCGACCTGAGCGAGGTCGTCACCGGCGTGACGGTCCACGGCCGCGACTATCGGACTGCCAAGAAGGCATTGAAATACGCTGCAACGGGCGTGAAGCAGAAGAAGATTTCGAAGGGCACCACTGCCACTGCGCTGCGCAAGAAAGGACTCGGGGCGCTGGTGCACACCATCCCTTGGTCGCTCGACAAATCGACAGCATCCGCTTTGGAAGAGTCCGCGACAGCCGACCTGCAGGCACGGGCCGAAAAGTTTTCGCGCGGGAAGTGTGTGGGGATACTGAACCTTGCGATCAAACCACTGAGCGCCGTGCAGGTGGAAAATGTTGCATGGCCGCTCGGGGGACCGGCGCTGGTGTCGGCGGTCACCCATCGAATCGAAGAGGGGAATACGGAGACCGTGACCGAGTTCTTTTCCGATGCCCTTGAGAAGACCGCATTGTCTCGGTCAGCGAGCCGGTTTGGCTCCTCTATGTCTTCGTTCGGCCTCAGCCTTCCGCAGATCGGCGGGTCGCTGCTTGCTAGTGCTCTCGGGGGGAGGGGGGGCGGCACCGCTGGTTCGACAGCGCGGAACCCCAATACACTGGGAACACTGTCGCGGGCCCGCTTGGGTGAGGGCGCATCTGGAGGTTCGGGGAGGAGCG
>CAJWOS010000227.1 GCA_913044235.1 uncultured Pseudomonadota bacterium | reverse complement strand
CTATTATACTATAGAATAAACTGACCTATTATACTATCGAATCATGGACACTTGTCACGGTGGACATGTCATGTCTGCCCGTAGTGTCGAAAGACTAATATTTTTCGAGGGCGAACATCCGTTTGTTCTATCAGAAGTGTTCTATGGTTTCTCGCTATACTCATACCGCTTATCTGCAGTATGTTTGTGAAGCGGGCCGGTGACGGGTTGCCGCCCGTCGAAGGAGGCCCCTCATGATCAGCGATCTTGCCCGCCTGATCGACATCGTCCACCGCGACAAGTCCATCCCTCGCGACACGCTCATCGAAGTCATCGAAGACGCGATGGTGGCTGCGGCTCGCAAGCGGTACAGCCAGGAACGGTCGTTCGAGGCTCAATACAACGAAGACCTCGGCGAGGTAGAACTCATCGAATTCAAGACCGTAGTGGACGACGTCCAGGACGGCAACGAAGAGATTTCTCTCGATGAAGCTCGGCACGAGGACCCCGGATGTCAGGTCGGGGACGAGCTGGGCTTCATCCTGCGGATTGAAGAGCTGGGTCGCATTGCAGCGCAGACGGCCAAGCAAGTCATCATCCAGCGCATCCGCGATGCCGAGCGGGAAATGACCTTCAACGAGTTCCGCGACCGGAAGGGTGAGCTCATCACCGGCATCGTTCGGCGCTTTGAAAAGGGTAACATTATCGTTGACCTTGGCCGTACCGAGGCAGTCCTCAAGAAGCGGGAGCAGGTGCCGACCGAGACGTATCGCCAGGGTGATCGAATCCAGGCGTATGTGCTCGACATCACCCGTGCCTCGCGTGCGCCGCAGGTGGAGCTTTCTCGGACCCACCCCGGCCTATTGATGAAGCTGTTCGAGCTCGAAGTACCAGAGATTGACGAAGGGATCGTGCGCATCGAGTCTTGTGCTCGTGAGCCGGGTCACCGCGCGAAGATTGCCGTTTCCTCGATGGATCGGGATGTCGATCCGGTCGGCGCATGTGTCGGCTTGAAGGGCTCCCGGGTCCAGGCGGTTGTCCAGGAACTCCGCGGCGAAGCGATCGACATTATTCCTTTCCATCCCGACCCCGCCCGTTTCATTGTCTACGCCATCGCGCCAGCGCAGGTCAGCCGGGTGTACATCGACGAGCTCGCACACAGCATGGAGCTGATCGTTCCGGACGACCAGCTTTCGAAGGCGATCGGACGTCGTGGACAGAACGTGCGCCTCGCTGCGCAGCTCACGGGCTGGCGCATCGACATCTTCTCCGAAAGCCGTCACTCCGAAATCGTGGATCGCGCCCGGGGCGAGCTGGAGCGCATTGAACTGCTTCAAAAAGATCAGGTCGACGAGCTCATTCGTCATGGCTACCGGAGTGCGCAGGAACTCTATGACGCGGAAGCGTACGAAATCGCTGGGATCCTGGAGATCTCCGAGGACGACGCCGAAGACGTCGTCGATGCTGCCGAGGACCTGCTCGATCTCCTCATCCGTGAAGAGGCCGTACGCAAGGAGGAAGCGGAGCGTGTTGCCGCTGAAGCTGAAGCGGCAGGAATCGACCTGGAAGCCGGAGACGCCGGAGACGCCGGAGACGCCGGAGACGCCGGAGACGCCGGAGACGCTGGAGACGCCGGAGACGCCGGAGACGCCGGAGACGCTGGAGACGCTGGAGACGCCGCTCTGCCGCCTGAAGCGGATGAAGCGCTTCCCGCAGAAGCCGACGGTCTTCCTCCAGAAGCCTGATTTTTCCGTGTGTTGAGCCTGAGCCCGTGGATGACGTCGTCATTCACGGGCGCCCGGGTACGGCGGTCCGTAAAAGTTAGAGAGAGCCCGACGATGCCTGTTCGCACGTGCGTGGTGAGCCGAGCACAATTGCCTGCTGAGCGCTTGGTTCGGCTGGGGATCGATCCGTCGGGCGGCTTGTCCGTCCGAGGAGCGGGACCCGGACGCTCTGCATGGGTGAAGCCGGAGCTTCGGCTTTTGCAGAAGCTGGTCGCCAAGCCTTCCATGGTACGGCGATCCCTACGCCAGATGCCCGCAAGCACGGCGCACCTGGTGGACTCTGTGGCGGGATTTCTCGCAGCCCGGTTGGCGCACCGATTGCTTCTTGCGTGGCGTTCGGGAACCGTTCGGGAAGCAGACGTGTGTCGAACGCAGGTTGGCGTGCGTCTGCGGCCTTGGTATGCCGATGGGCTGCATGAGAACGACTATATGCTCCCGTGGGATGCGCTCGGCGTGGGTTGTCTACTTGGACGACCACGGATAAGTGCGCTCGTGGCGCTGCACGGTCGCCCTTCTCGCGCTATGCTGCATGACTTGCGGATTTGGCGTGACCTGGGTTACGCGCCGGAGCCACTGACTGTCTCGCCTTCGAGCTGAGGCTCCCCTCCGGAGTACCGGTCGAAGCAGAGGCCCCAGGCCGCCCCCAATCGCTGCATCCCAGCACCCATCGCGCCGGCGGTCCATCCCCGAGCGGAAGAAGTCTGTATGTCGAAAAAGGATCTGTTTGACCGTGTCATCCGTGGGGGAACGCGTACGCGTCGCCCTGCTCGTACGGTCACGAACGCACCCGCATCTACACCTCCCGCATCCGGTGGACGCGGCGAGGTCGAGACGCGCGTGGGTCGTCGCGTCATTCGGCGTCGCTCATCGTCCTCTGCGCCGAGCGGGCCTCCCAAGGTCCCTACAGCGGGCGGCGGTCGCCTGGGCGGGTCGGGTACTGGGCAACCGGAGGCAGCCGCCGAGTCGGCAGCACGCTCGGCGCCCGTTCGTCGCCGCACTGTGCGGCGGAAAGACGCGGAGGCTGTGGAAGCGCCGGCCGCTGTCGCAGCCCCACCAGCAGCGCCTCCCACTGAGGCCGCTGTCGCGCCCGCGGAAGCCCCTCCCGTCGCCGAGGCCGCTGCGTCCGACGTGGCCCCGAGCGCCGAAGCCGCCGCTCCGGCAGGCAAGGCGGACGCGGTAGCAGAAGCGTCGGCGTCCACCGAGCCCGCTCCGACGGCCGGTGGTGCACCTGCGGCGGAACCGGTGAAGGTAGAAGCAGCCGCCCCAGAGGCAGAGTCCAGTGTTCCGGCCGTGGATGCGCCTGAAGCGACTGCGGCAGCAGCTGCCGATACTGCCGATACTGCCGATACTGCCGATACCGCCGACACTACCGCTGCTGGCGATATTTCTGCAGACAGTGCTCCGACTGCTGCGCCGGTGGAAACGCCGGCTTCCGCTGCAGCCGATACTGCCGCAGCGGCCTCCGATGCGAAGTCCGAGGCTGCGCCGTCTCCGGCGAACGCGCGGCTTGCGCGCTCGCTGCCCCGTGCCGATGGCAGCCAGCCAACGGGTGCGAAGGCGGGCATGGCATTCCCCGGCTTGGGGTCGGCGGTCGTTCGCCCTCCTCCCGGCTACGACCCGGAAGACCCGTCTGGCAATCGCCGACGCGCGCAGGCTGCCGCCCGGCAGGCTCAAGAAACGCGCACCCGTACACGTCCGGCAGCGCCTCGCGCTGGGCAGGCGGCGGGTGAAGGCGCCCGCACTGCCGCCGCAGGCACAGCACCGCGCTGGCGCAACGGCGATGCGACTCGCCGGGACGCCGGTGGTCGGCCTGGTCAGGGTCCCTCAGGGCGTGGAGCGGGTGGACGCGGTGGTCTCGGTCGCGGACGCCGGTCGCGAATGTCGATGCGTCGTGGAATGGACGATCGGATGTCGCATGGACGGCCTCGCCGTCGCAAGCGCAGCGGGCCGAAGAAAGCGTCGCCCCAGGCGAAGGCCATCAAGCGTCGTGTCGAGGTTGCGGGCACCATCACGGTGTCGCAGCTCGCCCACTCGATGAGCGTCAAGGCCGGTCAGGTCATCCGTGTGCTCTTGGGCATGGGGCAGGTAGCCACCGCCAACGACGTGCTCGATATGGAGACCGCCATCCTGGTCGCAGGCGAATTCGAATTTGAAGTCGTCAACGCCGCGTTCCAGGAAGAAAAGTTGATGATTCAGGTCGAGGAGTCCACCGAGAACCTCGAGGGTCGTCCTCCCGTCGTCACCATCATGGGCCACGTGGACCATGGTAAGACCTCCCTTTTGGACCGCATTCGTCGCGCCAACGTGGCCAGCGGCGAGGCGGGCGGCATCACCCAGCACATCTCGTCGTACCAGGTGAACCACAAGGGCAACCCCATCACCTTCATCGACACTCCCGGACACGCGGCGTTCACCGCGATGCGTGCTCGAGGTGCCCAGGTCACCGACATCGTGATCCTGGTGGTGGCTGCCGACGACGGCGTGATGCCCCAGACCGTGGAAGTCATCAACCACGCGAAGGCAGCCGACGTCCAGATCATCGTAGCGGTCAACAAGTGTGACAAGCCGGAAGCACAGCCCGACCGGGTGCGTCAGCAGATGCTCGAGTACGAGCTCGTCTCCGAAGAGTTCGGTGGTGAGACCATCTTCTGCGATGTCTCGGCGATGAAAGGCACCGGTATCGACGAGCTGCTTGAGTCCATCCAGCTCGTGGCTGAAGTGGAAGAGTACAAAGCCGATCCGAAGCGCCATGCTGAAGGGAGCGTGATCGAAGCCCGCATTGAGCGTGGCAAGGGTCCCGTTGCGGTTGTGCTCGTTCAGCACGGCACCTTGAAGCGGGGCGACCACTTTGTGGTCGGTACAGAGTGGGGCCGCGTGCGCGCCATGGTCGACCACCGCGGCAAGCGGATGAAGACCGGTGGACCGTCTACGCCCATCGAGATTATGGGCCTCAACGGCGTTCCGGCTGCAGGCGATAACTTTGTGGTCGTGAACAGTGACAAGGATGCGAAGGCGCTCGCGGAACACCGTGCTGAGGAAGCCCGGATGCAGGCGCTCGGATCTGGTCGACGCATGACCCTCGAGGAGCTGTTGAAGCGCGGGAGCGACGAGGAGATCCTCAAGCTCAACCTCGTGGTGAAGGCCGACGTGGGCGGAAGCCTGGAAGCCATCAAGGCCTCGATCGATAAGATCGAGGTGGACGGCACCGACATCCGAATCCTCCACAGTGCCGTGGGCGCTGTGAGTGAGAGCGACGTCACGCTTGCTCACACCAATCAGGCCGTGGTCATCGCATTCAATGTCCGGCCGGATGCCAATGCCCGGCGCGCCATGGATGGTCTCGGCGTCGAAATTCGTACATATAAGGTCATCTACGAGGCGCTGGAAGACATCGAAAACGCGCTCAAGGGCCTTCTTGGACCAGACATCCAGGAAGTGGTCCATGGGACCGCCGAGATTCGTCAGACCTTCTCGGTTCCGAAGATTGGCACGGTGGCCGGTTGCTTTGTCAACGATGGCAAGATCGCGCGGTCGCACCAGATTCGCCTGATTCGTCAGGGCAAGATCATATGGGAGGGTCGCTTGGGCTCACTCCGCCGCTTCAAGGACGACGTCCGCGAAGTGTCTGGTGGTTACGAGTGCGGTATGAACCTCGATGGCTACAACGACATCAAGCTGGGCGATGTGATCGAAGCCTTCACCGACGAGGAAGTGGCCGCGGACGTATAGTGAGCTCGGCGGCGCTTTCTGCGCCCCGCTCAGTGAATGGCCCGGTCCCAACGACGCGATGATGTTCCTTGCCCCGGATGAAGACACCTGGGTGGGGGCCTTGCGTCTGGTGCTTCAGGTGCCCGCGTCGCGCTCCCTAAAGGACCGTCGGCGAGCGGTCGCCCATGTGCGCGACCGAATACGGGCTCGTGGTGGTTTTTCTGTGAGTGAAGTCGGGCACCTGCATGACCACCAAAGGGCTGTCCTTGCCGTGGTCACAGTGTCTCGAGCTGCAGCAGATGTTCGCCGGGAGCTCGACCGACTTGCGTATGACGTCGAGCGCTGGGGGCGAGTCTTGGTGATGTCCAGGGAGGTTCGGATGTTTCGGCCTTTTGATGGCCACGTCGACGACTCGGAGCGGGAAGGTGAGGGGACCGACGAAGACATCCCGGATGCTCCGTGGGCGGGTTCCACAGACGACTGACCGCGCAATGCAGAAGCGTACTTTGCATCTTTCATCCTGCCAGCACCCTGGGATGGAAATCCCCTCCCAGGGCACTCCCGGAGCGGTGTCGCCTCGTGAAAACAGCATGTATCGAGTCTGACTGAAAACCGTGTCTTGACAACGCAAGACATTATCCGATAATCGGGGGCGTCCCGCCACGTTTTCGGGGCGCATGAGTCCCCCGGAGTCGACATGGCGAACATTCGCCGGCCACCACAGGATGGCGAGATTCGCATCACACAGAGCCATTTGGCAGCGCTCGCGGTGGTGTTCGTGTCTATCGCATCCTTGACCTTCCTCTTGGGGATGCAGGTGGGCAAGCTTGGGGGCGCTCGGGTCGAGGTGGAAGGCGACGGCCAGTACACGCCTGATCCGCTTGCAGAGGACCGCTTGGAGTCGATGCTTCGTGAAGTGGAGCTCGCACGAGCTGCACTCGCACCAGCCAACGACAGCGATCTGCGGTTCCCTGAGGCACTTACGGGGGCCTCCGATGTTGCCCCTTCCGTGGGGACCGCTCAGGTCGAGGATGGCACCAACGATGTCACCGCGGAGCCTCTCGCAGATGCTCGGCCGGCAGCGCCAGCCGCACTGGACGGTGAGATGCCCACCATTGGATGGTCGGTTCAGATCTCGACTACCCGCGACATCCAGACAGCCCGTCAGCACCGCGACGATCTCATTGAATCGGGTTGGCCGGCCTATGTGGTGAGCTCCTTTGTCGATGGGCAGTCCTGGTACCGAGTTCGTGTGGGAGGCTTTCCCGATGCTGCGGAGGCGGATCGGGCCCGCGGAACGCTTTCGCTGTCCCTCGGACAAGACGCGTTCGCTCTCACGGTGGCACCATGAACGGTGCTGTGGGCCGTGGTGTGAGGATGTGGCCATCTGAAGACCAGTGGGAACCAGTCAATCCAGATGCGGGTGAGCGTGATTGCGAAGAGCAAGAACGACCATTCTCAGGTCCACATCATGAAATCATGGCTGAGACTGCTTCCTGGATGTCGGGTGCACTTGGCATCGGTCTATTTCCGTACTTGGCTGCTCTTGAACACCTGGCGCTCGCCCCGGGTGATCTGATGCATGGGCCGCTGGGAACCATTCACCGACTCTCGGCCTTGGAAGGCGCTCGTCCTGTGGCGCGTTCCGAGCCTGAACCTGACGACTTAGTGCGGCACTCGGACGATTATGGCCGAGCCGGCAACTCAGACCCGTAGACTTGACAGCGGACCCTCGCATTTGCGATGGTCAGGGCGCTGCGCGGAGTGCATGATGTGGAAGCGATTGGGTGGTTGCGTACTGAGCCTCGCCCTTACCTCGACCCCTGCTATGGCCCAGGACTTCGACGACCTTGGGTCGGGCGACGGCTTTTCGTTCGGCTCTGCGGAATACGGCCCGCCAAATGTCTACGTAGTCCAGACCGGCGACACACTCTGGGAAATCTCTGAGCGGTTTTTGGGGAATTCGTACTATTGGCCCCGTCTATGGTCGATCAACGAACAGGTCACCAACCCCCACTGGATCTACCCAGGCAACC
The DNA here is from genome assembly GCA_913044235.1 of uncultured Pseudomonadota bacterium. Classification (GTDB taxonomy): domain Bacteria; phylum Myxococcota_A; class UBA796; order UBA796; family UBA2385; genus CAJWOS01. Next base: position 3,220 of record CAJWOS010000227.1, on the reverse strand, counting down.
AGATCAAGTTTCGGATGGGCACCCTCACCGACCCTCCCGACATCGGTATCGACGCCATCGACGAAGGCGGTCCGATGGAGACGGTGGAGATCGTACCCACGCAGGCGGCCTGCGGCCCCAACGTGCGCTTCGAAGTGAAGCGTCCGCTGCGCAGCTACCTGGCGACCGGTTTCCTCGCCCAGCGGGGTGATGTAGAGATCTACGGGGAGGTCACCAAGGCGCGGGGTATTCAGACCTACCTTTCACAGCGCGATCTGCTGTATCTCAAGGTCGACGACCCAGACGCTTTCGACTGTGGAGACGTCGTCTCCGTGTACCGCAAGGTGCGCAAGAGGGTGAAGCACCCCACCAGTCGTGGTCAGAAGTACGGCTCGTTGTACCGCGTTGTGGCGGAAGCCAAGGTGGTCCACCGCCACGACGACTATCTGTCGGCAGTGGTGCGCCAGTCCTGGGCCGAGGTCACCCGTGGCGACTTGGTTGGGCCACAGATGCCTGTCACCATCGAGATTGAGGTCCAGGCCCCCGACGGCGACCTTGACGGGACGATTGTGGAGCGGGTGGAAGACGCTTCGGACTTGCTCGGACCGGGCGAGACCGTGTTCATCGACCGCGGCCGGGCCGACGGTGTTCGGGTTGGCGAATCGTTCCACGTTGTGGAGCAGCGCGACCCCTACTCCGACTTCAAGAAGGAAGACAAAGAGCTTCCCTATGCGGTCATCGGGCGCATCGTGGTGGTGCGCGTCGACGAGTACTCCGCCACGGCCATTGTATCGGATGCTGACCGAAGCCTGATGGTGGGCAACCGCCTGATGCAGACCGTCGAGTAGCGGTCAGTCTGTCGAGCGCAGCCGCTCGGCCAGGCCACTTGCGCGGGCGACACGTCGCTGGTTCGCTTCGTCCCAGACGGTCGGAGACCCGGCCACCGTGAGGCGTGATTTTGCGCGTGTCACGCCCGTGTACACCAGCTCACGGGTGAGGATGGGGCTTGAACGCGACGGCAGCACCACGGCCGCATGCCTGAACTCGGAGCCCTGGCTCTTGTGGATGGTCATTGCATAGACCGTCTCGTGCGCTGGGAGCCTCGCGGTCGATAGGTACTCGACGTCGGTAGCACCGCTTGGGAAGACCGCCACCGGTCGCCCTTCGCGCTCCACAATCATGCCGACGTCGCCGTTGTAGCGGCCTACGGAGTAGTCGTTGCTCGTGATGAGAATCGGTCGTCCGAGGTAGGTCAGTCCCCGTGGCCGGAAGCCACGAATGGCTCGTCTGAGGAGTCCCTCGGCCAGCTCCACAAGTCCGCTCACCCCGAGGCGTCCCCGGCGATGGGCACATAGCAAGCGGAACTCATCGAGTTGGGTCAGCAGCGCTCGGTGAAAGGAGCGCTCGTCTCCTTCGGACCCTTTGAGGAGCCGCCGAACCATGGGGCCGTAGCCATCGAGGATTAGCTCTGCGAGCGCTCGCGTGGGCGTGCCATCGGGGCCAATAGGGAGCCACGCCACATCCGCGTGTTGGGCGGACTGAAGAAGCTGCCGGCCGGCCGGTCCATTTCCTGCGAGAATGCTCCGGGCCACCGCCCCCACGCCGCTATCGGCGGTGAATCGACGGCTGGTGAGAAGCTGTACGCCGCAGTCCTGCAGACCGGGCGATTGTGAAGCCCCAAGATCGTCGCCCACATTCAGCCCTGCATAGGCTTGGAGGTCGTGTCTGGCTTGTGGGCTCAGATGTGGATTGTCAAAGCGTGCGGCACGGCAGAGGTCAGCGAGGACACATCCCGCATCGACACTGGCGAGCTGGTGGTGGTCGCCCAGCAGGATGAGTCGCGCGGTGGGAGGCACCGCCTCGACGAGCCGAGTCATTAGGACGAGATCCAGCATGGACGTCTCGTCGATAATCACCACATCGGCGGGGATCGGATGGTCGGGTCCATGCTGAAAGCGGCCAAGTCGGCGAGGGTCGACACGCAGGAGTCGATGCACGGTGCGGGCTTCGAGTGCCTCGAAAAAGTGGAGCAGGCGCTCGGAAGCCACTCCCTCGGGGAGCGCATGGCAGCCGCGCTGGTCTACAAATGTGTCGAGGTCTGATGTGAGGGACTCCTGCACGCGTGCGGCTGCTTTTCCTGTGGGCGCGCCGACTGCCACTCGGAAGGGATGCTCGGCCCCCGAAGCGAGATGTTGCGCGAACAAGAGGGTCAGGAGGTTGCGAACGGTCCAAGTCTTGCCCGTGCCCGGTCCGCCGGAGATCACGGTGAATCCGCGCAGACAAGCCAGCGCAGCGGCGAGCAGCTGGCGATCAACGGGACGTCCTGGGCTGGGCTCGGGGAAGAGCCGGGCCAGTCCCTGCTGCAGCAACTGGGCATTACTGGGCGGGAGCCGCTCTAGCGAGCGGTCGTGGAGGTGCAGCGCCAGCGTGCATTCGTCCTGCCACATCCGATGGGGGTACAGTCGACGATCACTCAACACGAACGGACGGGACGGTGTCTTGGCCGCATCGAGCTGGACAAGTGGGCTCGTGGCCACCGCGCGACGCCACTGGACGCGATCGGCAGGCCAGGGCAGGAGCGCTGCCTCTCCGGGGTCTTCGGGCGTGGGCAGCCGCTCACTCGACGTGTCGATTCCCGGATCGGGCAGTGCCGCATAGATGTGCCCCTGCCCGGGCGCACGGACCGCCAGTGCAGCAGCCAGAAGAACGTCAGGGCGTGTCTCACCGCTGCGGCGTCCCAGGAGGTCGACCACTTGGATGACGGGCGGTGTGAGGATGCCTTGCTCGATGAACGGGGTGACGCGCTGCCGCCAGGCCTGCTGGTGGGCAGGGGTCCAGCCATTCGCGCGGTCGGCATCAGACAGTGGGTGAAGGCTGAGGCTCATGCGGCCCCTCCGCGTCCATCAAACAACGAGTCGAGGGCCGAGAGCACCTCGGCGGGTGGGCGATCGGTGAAGACGCCGGGAACGCCTCCGGGCTGGGTTGGGTCTTCGGCATCCGGGCCTGTCATTCCACGGAAGAACAGGTACATCACTCCGCCAAAGTGTTGGCGATAGTCGTACCGGTCCCCGAGTCGCATGCGCAGGTAGCGATGCAGAGCCAGCGAATAGATATGGTACTGCAAGAAGTAGTGATGGTGGGCCATTTCATATTGCATGCCCGCAAAGTGGAAGTGCTCTGCCGGGGTGCGGCCGGTCTGATGTGGATCCAGACGGTTGGACTTGTAGTCAACCACAAACCA
>CAJWOS010000226.1 GCA_913044235.1 uncultured Pseudomonadota bacterium | reverse complement strand
ATTCCTAGATTCTGGATATTTCGGCCTCTCAGCGCGCCACATTTCAGCCAATCGGAATGGGGTGGGGCAAACGCGTCGATTGCAGAATCCAGAATCTCTAGAGAATAGACAGACAAAACTACCTCGGGCGAGGCTGTTCGACCCCTCCCCTGCACGGACCTGCCCGTCGCCGAGGGCCGCCGACTCCAGCGTGCGCGTGCACGTGGTGCCCACCGCGACCACGCGTCCGCCTCGCTTCCGACAACGCTCGATGGCCTGCGCAGTCCCCGTCGGAATGCGCCACATCTCCGGATGCAGGGTGCCTCGGCGTACATCTTCGGGACGCAGATTGCGAAACGTGCCGGCACCCACGTGCAAAGTCACCGGCACGACCTCGACCCCTTTTTGCTCCAGCCCCTCGATGAGCGCTCGGGTGAGGTGCAGTCCGGCCGTTGGTGCAGCAACTGCGCCCGCTTCCCCTGCGAATATGGTCTGGTAACGAATCCGGTCGTGCGGCTCTGCGGCCCGTCGGAGATAGGGCGGCAGGGGCACCTCACCCAGCGCCCCCATCACGGCGACCGGATCTGGCCCAAAGGCCACTCGAAAGACGCCGCCATCGAGTCGTTCGATAATGCGAGCCGAAAACCCCGAGGCCACAGTGCCATCTGCACGATGTAGCGTCAGAGCTTCTCCCACCTTCAAGCGCCGCGCTGGACGAGCCATCGCTTCGACCGACGAGCCATCCCCTGGCCCCAGCAACATCAGCTCCACCCGCCCACCGGTGGTGCGTGAAGCGGCCAGACGCGCATGCAAAACGCGTGTATCGTTGACCACCAGGACATCGCCGCTCGACAGGTACGCGGGAAGGTCCACGACTGCTCGGTCGGCCGAGCGCGCGCCAGTCAAAGCCAACAGCCGCCCCCCATCCCGAACCGCTGGAGGATGGCTCGCGATCGCGTGGTCGGGGAGTGCGTAGTCGAAGGGAGCCAACGGGTCGGGCCCCGGCTCCGCGTCAAGGTGAGATTCTGCCATGTCGTCGCTCGGAAGTTTTGGTTCACACACTGCACCGGATCCGGCAAAGCGTTAGCCGGCCGACCGTTTGCGGGAAAGGATCCACACCGTTCCATCTCGTTTCACTGGCGCAGTCCGAAAGCCAGACCGCCTCACATCCGCCATGCACTCCATCGCAGGGCGGATGGCGTTCCTCACCGGGCTCCCCTCGCGCGGTCACCCCGCGTACAGCACGAACACCCTGTGCCGGCCCATTCAGGAGTCGTCCCATGCCCCGTCGTCCCGAACATCGTCGCCGCACCGTCCGCCGCAGGCCAGAGTCTCCGGAGGACGCAAGCCAAGCGTCACCGCCAGCCGCAGACGCTTCAACGCCCCCACGGTCCGCCACGCGTCGTACCAGCTCACCCGCGCCCCGAGCAGCCCCACCACCGCCGGCCGCACCAGCGGCTCGCATGAATGCCGAGGCACTCCTCGCGGAGCTCGATGGGATGAGCAGCGGCGATCTCGATGCCATGCTCTTGGCCACACCGAAGCGGGCTCCCCGACCTGGCGAGCGCATCGAGGGGGTCCTGGTCCGGATCGCCGAAGGAGCCGCCTTTGTCGATATCGGTGGAAAGTCAGAAGGCTTCATCGATCCCCTGGAGCTCGACGAAGATGCGAAGGTTGGCGACCGCATTTCCGCGTTCGTGCTGCGGGCGGGCGCATCTGGCGTGGTCCTCGCCACGCAGATCCGCGGAACCGCAGACCGCTCGGTCCTCGAAGAAGCCTACGAAGCAGGTCTTCCCGTGGAAGGCATAGTCGAGTCGAAAAACAGCGGCGGATTTGTCATCAAGTTTGGCAAGACCCGCGGATTCTGCCCGGTCTCCCAAATTGACCGCATCGTCGGCTCCGACCTCGACCGGTTCATCGGACGGCGAATGAACTTCCGCATTCTCGAAATGGATGAGCGGCGTGTACTTGTCTCGCACCGGGTCCTCGCCGAGGAAGCGATGGCCGAGCAGGTCGAGCAAGTGTGGGCACGCGTTCAAGAAGGCGACATTGTCGAAGGCACGGTCGTCGATTCAAAAGCGTTCGGTACCTTCGTCGACGTGGAAGGGGTGCGGGGACTCGTGCCTCGCAGCGAGCTCGGTTGGGGGACCACTGCACCTCCAAACTCTGGCATCAAGGTGAAGGTTCGCGTGATCCGGGTCGATGCCGACGCCGGACGCCTCACGCTGTCCATGAAGGACCCCAATGCAGGACCATGGAGCCGCGTCGGCGTCGACTTCGAAGAGGGCGGAATCTACGACGGCACCGTCGCTCGCGTGCGTGACTTCGGAGCGTTCGTGACCCTGGCCCCAGGGCTCGATGGACTGGTGCCCATCCGAAACCTGTCCGAGCAGCGGGTGGATCATCCCTCCGACGCCGTGCAAGAAGGACAGACCGTGCGCGTTCGTCTCATGCGAGTCGATGCAGGCAACGAGCGGCTGGAGCTCTCCATTCGTCATGCCGTCGGACTCGAGGCCGACCCGGTCGACACCAACGCGCCACGGAGCACCCGTCGCTCATCAGGCAACGCCTCATTCGGAACTTTCGGCGACTTGCTGAAAAACGTAAAGCTGAAGCCCTGATCGGGTCGTCAGCGCCACGATTTGAAGAGCCCTTGGAGCAGCTCTCACCCCGGTCACACTCTGCAGTGGTCCGCCCATGGCCGCGCACACCGGCTTTGAGGCAGCCAGCCTCCAGGGAATCAGTCCAGACCGCGTCCTCAGGCGGAGGACGAGCCGCCTGTCGTCTGTACGCCTGCAACACGGCCGAGGCCGTCGGCATGCAGCCGGAAGCCACGGCAGCGGAGCCGCCCCACCAAATGAAAGATGGGCATCCCGACCACATTGGTCCAGTCCCCATCGATGGCCTCGATGAGCCAGACTCCACGCTGCTCCACCATGTAGCCCCCCGCGCACCCCTGGGCTTCGCCATGCGCGATGTAGGCGGCAAGCTCCTCGTCGGACACATCGGCCCGAAACCGCACCCGACTGTCGACCGAAAAATGCTCTTCGGGCACCCCTCCCCCCACCAGAGCGACGGCAGTGGTCAGCAAGTGCGTACGCCCACGAAACGCTCGCAGCCGCTGCATCCAGTCCGCCGCGGATCTGGGCTTCCCGATGGGCTCGTCATCCAGATGCACCACTTGGTCGGCGCCAATCACCAACGCATCGGGAAATTGCCTGGCCACGGCAAGCGCCTTCGCGCCGGCACGGTTCCGTGCCACATCTCGCGGGGAGTCTCCCGTAATCTCGGACTCGTTGACGCCCGACGCCACGGCCATGCACCGAATTCCCGCATCGAGAAGGATGCGCTGCCGCCACGGACTCGACGATGCGAGGACGATGTGACTGCTCCCCTCCAATGGTTCGATTTGCCCCGAATCAAGCGCCATGTGGAGCCTCCTTGTTGCGTGGTGAGAAGAACAGATGACGCGCAATGAAGCGCGACGGGTTCCCGCGGGGGCGGTAGCTATACTACTGTGCGTCGGTCGATCGTAGATCGGCCTGTCATCCACTGATCAGTCGGGCTCGCAGGCGGAGATTCTGGGTTCCCCGCATCCACCTCCCTGGAACGAACATTTCTTCCATCCGGGACGTGGTGCCTTCCCAGCCCTTCACCCGCAGTCCGCCGTACTGCCTTTGACGCTTCTCGGCCTGCCTCGACGGGCGCCCCTTCGTCACAGCTTCATGCTCACTTCGGAACACACATGAGCACGCGCGCGGTCGGTATCGACCTCGGGACCACCTTCTCGGCCATCGCCCACGTCAATCGACATGGCGTCCCCGAAATCCTCGCCAACGGTGAAGGACTGAGGATCACACCCTCGGTCGTTCTGTTCGATAACGATGAGATCATCGTGGGCAGCTACGCCAAGCAGGCGGCGGCCGCCTACCCCGAGCAGGTCGTCGAGTGTGTCAAGCGTCACATCGGCCGCGACGACTACCAATTCTCCTACCGAGACAAGGACTACACCGCCGAAGAGATCAGCTCCTACATCCTTCGGAAGCTCAAGCACGACGCCGAGATGAAGCTCGGACATCCGGTCAATGAAGCCGTCATTACAGTTCCTGCGTACTTTCGGGATGCCCAGCGGCGCGCCACGAAGCGCGCCGGTGAGCTGGCCGGCTTCAACGTCCTGAAGCTGATCAACGAACCAACTGCCGCGGCATTCGCCTACGGACTCGCCAACGCCGGCAAAGATATGCGCTGCCTGGTCTTCGACCTGGGCGGAGGTACTTTCGACGTCACCGTGGTCGACATCAAGGGCAACGACATCCAGGTCGTGGCTACCGCGGGGGACGACGCCCTCGGTGGCACCGACTTCGACGAAGTCCTCGTGCAGCATGCAGCCGCCGCGTTCCGTGCCCGGCACGACCTCGACCCCCTCGCCGACCTCATCGCGCGTCAGGATCTCCGCGACAAGTGCGTGTCTGCAAAGCTCAGCCTCTCGCGACGGCCGAAAGTCAACCTCTTCTACGACCACCAGGGGCGCATCCTCCGAGAAGCCATCCCGCGGACGCTGTTCGAAGAGCTCTCGGAAGGCTTGCTGGCCCGATGTCGCTCCCTGACCCTCGAAGTGTTGCGCGAGTCACAGTGTGGGCCGGAAGCCATCGACACCGTGCTGCTGGCTGGCGGCTCCACGCGGATGCCAATGGTACGGCAGCTGATCCGCAACCTCTTCGACAAGGAACCGGCGACCGACATCAACCCCGACGAGTGTGTGGCACTCGGCGCCGCGTTGACCGCCGTTCTCGAGTCTGCCCGTCTCGCTGGCGAAGCCCCACCGGTCGACATCCGTACCCACGACGTCACGAGCCACTCGCTCGGCATGGTCGTCTTCCGCTCCGGCTCGCTCTTCAACAGCCGGATCATTCGTCGCAACAGTCGCATCCCCTGCGAACGAACCCGAGACGACTACGTGACCACGCATGACGGACAGTCCTCGATGGACCTGTGGCTCGTGCAGGGAGAAGAAGAAGACCCTCTCAAGTGCGCAGTCCTTGGTCACTTCGAGTTCTATGGCATTCCCAGTCGCCCCAAAGGCGAGACACGGCTTGCGGTCACGTATCGATACAACGCCAATGGAATTGTCGAAGTCGAAGCCATGGACCTCGGCAGCGGCCAGACACTGGCCCACCGACATGCGACCGGACAAGTCACGCTCGACGACATCGCCGCGAACCGCGTCCCGATGCAGATTGCATTGGTGATCGACTGCAGCGGCTCGATGTACGGGACCAACATTCTCGAAGCCCGAAAGGCAGCCAATGCCTTCATTCAGCGCACCCTCAAGCGCAATCGGCAGCTCGCTGTCGTCGCCTTCCCCGGCGGGATCCTCACCGGCCTGACCGACCAGCGTGCACGCATCGAAGGCGCCATTGAGCGCCTCACACCGATCGGCTCCACGCCCATGCACACCGGCTTGAAGCAAGCCCGTGAGGCTTTGAAAGGACGCGCAGGCATCCAGCGGGTGTATGTGATCCTCACCGATGGTCATCCGGACGACCCAACCGGAACTGCTGCAGAGGCCCACCGGATCAAGCGCCTGGGCGGTCGGATCATCACCATCGGCGTAGGACGCCAGGTCAAACGAGACTTCCTTTCGTCTCTCAGCTCGAATCCCTCCGACCATCACCACTGCAACGAAAGCATTGAACTGGAAGGAACTTTCATCAATCTCGCCACACAGCTTAGCTGAACGAGAGTTCCATGGCGGACGAATCCAATCCTACCGACGCATCGGCACTCGAAGCGCTGCAGCAACAAGTTGCGTCCCTCCAAGCTCTCGTCGAGCAACAGAGTCGGCGAGAAGACGTTCAGCGGGGCGCGTTCGACCAGCTCTACGCCGAGCTCAAGCAGTACAAAGAAGACTTTATCTTCCAGGCCGAAAAGCCACTCCTCCTGGACCTTCTGCTGTTTTATGACAGCTTGATTTGGTTCCGGGGGAGCCTCGACTCGGGCGAGATGTCTCCCAAGGTTGTCGGTGAGAGCTTTCAGTTCCTGCTCGATGAGTTCGAAGAGCTGCTCTACCGGCGCGATGTGATGCCTACCGAGCCCATAGACGAGTTCGACCGAGAGCGCCAAAAGGCAGTGCAAGTGGTCTATACCGACGACGTCTCTCTCGATTGGCGAATCAGTCGCGTGATCAAGCGCGGGTTCACGCGTGGTGAACGCGTCTTGCGGCCCGAAGAAGTCATTCTGCATCGCTATCGAGCCCCGCAGGGCTCCTCCAACGACTGAGCACCCCCACCCGGACCCCGACCATGTCGCAGTCATCAGGAAATCCAGACATCGTCCTCGGAATCGACCTCGGCACCACCTACTGCGCGATGGCGGTGGTGGACCGCTTCGGAAAGTCCACGGTCGTCGTCAACAGCGAAGGTCAGGCCACGACAGCCTCGGTCATCCACTTCTACGACCGCGATGCATGTGTGGTCGGCGAAGAGGCCGTGAAGATGGTGGTGGCTGATCCCACAAACGTCGTCCGCTTCATCAAGCGGTCGATGGGAGAGCCCGACTTCAGCTTGGAGTTTTTCGGCCGAAGCTACACGCCACAAGAACTGTCGGCGATCATCCTCAAGAAGCTCAAAGAAGATGCGGAAGAAGTCCTCGGGCGGCCGGTCCGAGATGCCGTCATTACGGTGCCTGCCTACTTCAACGCCGCTCAGCGAGGCGCGACTGCCGAGGCCGGCTCCATCGCGGGCCTGAACGTCCTCAGCATCATCAACGAGCCAACAACCGCTGCAATTTCCTACGGCATCGAGCGCCTCGGTGGCAATCGCCGCGTCTTGGTCTTCGACTTGGGCGGGGGCACATTCGATGTCACGCTGATGGAAATCAAGGGCATCAGCTTCCGAACCATCGCCAGTGACGGCAACGCCGAGCTGGGAGGCAAGGACTGGGACGATCGACTCCTCAACTACGTGGCCGAGCAGTTCGCCGAGCGCTTCGGACACGACCCTCGTGACGACCCGCAGCCGTACCAAGAGCTCTATGAGCGCTGTCTGGCCGCCAAGATTGCTTTGTCGACGAAGCCAAAGGCCATCATCCTGGTGAACTTCCGCGGCCACCGAATGGTGGTGGAGGTGACCCGCGAGCAGTTCGACAGCATGTGTGCCGACCTCGTGGACCAATGTGCCGACACCTGTGAGCTGGTTCTTGAGAAGGCCCGGATGGGGTGGGCCCACCTCGACGAGGTTCTCCTTGTGGGAGGCTCCACGCGCATGCCGATGATTCGGAACATGCTCAACCGTCTCTCAGGACAAAAAGTCGACCCGGGGAAAGTCAATCCGGACGAGTGCGTGGCACTTGGGGCTTCCCTTGCGGGGGTTTTGCGACATCGCCCAGACCATCCCGCCCTCTTGCTCCATCGACAGGACCTCGCCCGCAGGGCCCGCGCGAACCGCCAGCGACCCAGCACAGCCATGCCGTCTGCAAGCCCCCAAGATCCTGCCGCTTCGCGCTCCTCACCGGCCTATCCTGAGCGAGCGCAAGCTCCTCGGGCACCGGAAGGCCGCTTCGGTGGTCCTGGACCGGCGGGCTCCGGCTTGAGACAACCCGCAGCCAACGCCTCGAGCCCACCGGCGATGCATCGACTGCCGGACGACCCCCAGACTGCTGGGTACCTTGGCCTGCCGCCAGTGCGAATCACGGATGCCACATCACACCCACTCGGCATCATCGTGCTCAACCGCCATCATCAAGAGCGGGTCTACACTCTGATTCCCGAAGCAACGCCGGTTCCCTGCGAGAAGTCCGGCCGCTTTGCCTACGCCTACGACAACATGACCGCAATTCGTGTCGAGGTCACCGAGGGTGTCGGGAAGACCAGGGACCAGGTCAAAGTCATCGGCGAGGTGGTGCTCGAAGACCTGCCTCCGCGTCCGCGCGGCACCCCCATTCAGGTGGTCTATCGGTACAACCTGAACCAAATGCTCGAGATCGACATCGTCGATGTCACGACCGGCAATGTACGCCGGGCCCGGATGAACCTTCGAGGAGGCTTGGATGAAGCGCGGATGCGCGAGGCCACTCGGAATGTGGCGTCGTTCGCCGTGCACTGACCTCACGAACGTGAGGCATCGGGTAGTTGCTTCCAACGAACGATGATTTGATGTGAGTTGGGTCGTTTCGTGTCCCGGAACGCCGAATCTGGATACTACGGATCTGCTCCGAGTATCTCTCCTCGACGGCGGCACTTGAGAGGATCAGGCCTCCACCGGGCTTTTTCCACATCGGCTCTCCGATGGTCCGCCCACTCACTCCATCCCAGTCTCTCGCGCATGAAGAAACGCGAACTCGATGCAATCCAAAAGTTCGTCTCCAATACTGGAGCCACGGACCTCTTTGCATACTTCGAGGTTGCCCGTGATGCTGACATTGAAACCGTAGAAGCAGCGGTTCGTCGCAAGCGAGCCTGGGCGCAGGGCCAGCAAGCAAATCCCAAATACCGACAGACCGCGATCTGGGTGATCAAAAATGTAGGCTTGTGCAAGCGGGCCCTCGGCTCAGAGCGCGGGGCCTACGTCGGTGAGATCACAAAAGCAGCGCAATCCGGTGCCCTCGAGGTCCTTGGGAACGTTCTCGATGGGGCAGTGTACGACCACAAGCTCTCGGCGGAGCGCGAAGAGGCCGTACTCGACCGCGGCGTGCAGCTCGGCCTTCCCGACACCGTCGTCGAGCGCTACATCGAAGACTACCTCGACCGACACGACGCCCGACGGGCGAGTCCACCCGAGTTTGTCGACTTGTACGAGGTGCTTGGGGTCGACCCGGATGCCTCTTCGGCCGAAATTCAGCAGGCCGTGGCACGCGGACTCGACCAAGCACAGGGCCTCAACGCCGATGCCACCATCACACGCCGCAACCTCCGGCGGGCATCCAGGCTGTTTCGGTCTGCTGAACTTCGTGCCGAATATGACTCGGAGCGTGAACGGGAGGTCGCCGCAGTTCCCGGACTCGCCGCTCCCAATGAGCGAGAGCAGCAGCTCACGCCCAAGCATGACCGCTCCATCCAGCTCCGGCTCTCCGAAGATGACAACGATCCAGAGACCGCACCGACTGGTCGGTTGTCGCTGGCAAACGCGCCACCCGCTCCCCCCTCTCTCGGAGGCAAGACGCTTCCCAGCGGACAGTCCACCGGCTCCATCCGTCGTCCAGGAGGAGGGCCGCGCTTCGACATCGTGGGAGACCTCCAGCGAACCCTTCGGGTCGGCCGCTCGCTCACCCGCACCGAAATCGTCATTCGGCGACAGGGAGACCATCGGCTCCATGGCCGCATCCTCTCCGACCGCACGTGGATGAAGGTAGCTCCAGACCGCCTGGATCCCAATCTCGCGGAACAGACCATTACCGTGACCATCGATCCGTCCGGCCTGACCCGCAACCGAGCGGTCGCCCTCTGCACCATCATCGCCGATCGGGGCGCACGGAAGTCCGTGACCGTGGTGGCAGAGCGGGTCGGGGTCAAGCCGATCTGGCTGATCTCGGGCGCCATACTGGCGCTTGGGGCCACTGCCGCCACTGCCTGGCCGATGATCTCCACCACACTGCTCCCCTCACCACCGCCGCCTCCCCCATCTGGCACCCTCAGCGTGTTCGCCGATCCACCAGCCGGAGAAGTGCACATCGGCGGAAGACTTCGGTCTGCTGGTGGGAGCGTGCTCGACGTGACCGGTCTACCGGTCGATAAACCGGTCGAAGTGCGTGTAATTCTCGACGGATTCCAGGTCTGGGAGCAGTCCGTCGAGCTGTCCGACGGTGACGCCCTCACCTTGAAGCCTGTCCTCAAGCTCACCGATCCGATGGACTACGAGCCCGACGCAGAGGCCATCCAGGGCTCGCTCGATACAGAAGCAGTCTCGACTGCCATTCGGAGCCGTGGGCCCGCAGTGCAGGCCTGCATTACCGAGCATCACCCTGGGACGACTCGAACCGACCGGACGCTCGAAATCGTGTCCCACGTGCTCGCCGACGGACATATCGGAAGCCTATCGTTCAATGGCACCGAGCTTCCATCGACGCTCGCGGTGCAGTGCATCAAGCGTCAACTCCGCGCCCTGCGGCTTCCCCTTTTTCAAGGCCACTACGGCATTTCGCGTGAGTCATTCATCGTGAGCTTCCCGAGTCCCGAACCGGCGAAACCATGAGCAAGCCGGGGTCGATAGAAGCCCTCCTCGATCAGGCGGAAGCGGCCCTCGAGGAAGGCGATGTCGAGACCACGCTCAAGCTGTGCGCGGCTGTAGACCGTCAGAACCCACGGCATCCGGGGGCTGCTTTTGTGCGGGGAGATGCGCTTCGAGCGGTCGGTCAGCTGGAGTCAGCAGCCGAGTCCTACGAGCAGGCGGCACTGTGCCGGCCCGACCACACCACGAGCTGGTCGGCGCTCGCCCTGGCTCGTTTCGAGCTACTCGAGACCGAGCGTGCCGCGCGCGCCGTATCCAGAGCGCTGCGAGAAGACCCGCAAAATGCCGAGGCATGGTGGGTGCGCTCTCTGCTCGCCCAGCGGCGGGGAGACATCGCGACGGGCGCTGAAGGTACCCGAGGGTGGGTGAGATCCCCTCGCCTCTGCGCGGGAGACGGGACACGAGTGTCTCCCAACACCTCAAAACGGATCCGCGTGATGGGCTTGTCCAGCACACGCGGGTTTGCTGGTGGGGCGGCGGCGGCCGCGGGGTCATTCATGGACCGCAAGCGCAAGGGAGCCGTCGCGTCCAGCAAGAGCAAGC
>CAJWOS010000225.1 GCA_913044235.1 uncultured Pseudomonadota bacterium | reverse complement strand
CGCCGTAAATCAGGAAGGCAGCACCGGCGTCTGCATTGGAGACATCCATGCGGTCGGCACCGATCCAAAGGTCGACATAGCCATCGCCGTTCAGGTCGCCGGCCGACGAGAGGGCACATCCGAGTCGGTCTGCCGCGGAGCCTGTCCAGGTCACCCACGCATCGTCCGTGGTCATCGTCCCCGCGCTATTGCCCGAAAAGAGCGTCACCTTGCCACTGGAGTCCCCATTCACCGACGACAGGGGAATGCCGAGTGCGTAGTCCTCCAGCCCATCCCCGTTGAGATCGCGGGCGGCCGACTGAGAGGCTCCGATGTAGGCGCTCTCTTCGGTGCCCAGGATCTCTACCAGCGCGGAGTTGATGGCGCCTGTGGCTCGATTGCCCATCAGTCGTGCACCGGAGAGCAGGAACACGGCCCCCCCCGCGGGCGCGCCTGCTCGATCGCCGGATGCAGCCACCCACACGTCGGGAATGCTGTCCCCGTTCATGTCGGGTGCGCGCACGATCGATCCCCCGAGCCAGTTGTAGTTGGACCGCCCCTCCACGGTGCTGATGGCATCGCTGGTCTGGAGTACGGCAGCTCCACCACTCAGGGTGGCGCCATCGAACACGTGCAACAGCCCGGTGTTCTCCCAGTCATCCGAGTCGGCAACATCGCTTGTGACCATGATCTCATCGAGTCCGTCGCCGTCGAGGTCCCCGAGCCCGGAGACCCGCTTGCCGGTGCCGCCACCAAGCTGAGACCCTTCGATGGTCACGCCGGGTAGGTCCGACAGCACGCGGGTCTCCGACTCGATGGGTCCAAACACCACGTAGGCCCGGCCGCGCTGCTGTCCTTCGTCGGAAAACTCCCGAGCTCCAACGATGAGGTCCACCTGACCATCTCCATTCACATCGCCAGCCACCGCCACGGATGCGCCGGCACGGTCTCCAGCCCGCTCGCCGAGCAAGGAGGCTGTGGCCTCCGAGAGGGACTCGGCGCAGCCCTCGTCGATTCGGTCATCGCAGTTGTTGTCGATACCATCACCACAGACCTCTTCGGCATCCGGATGGATGGCGGCATCCGTGTCGTCACAGTCGTCGTCGCGTGTGAAGCCATCGCCGTCTGCGTCCGGTGGTGCCTCGGTTGTCGATGTGGTGGTGCCGGTGTCGTCGGCATCGAGTGATGTGTCTTCACCATCGTTCTTTCCGAGGCCGTCTTCAGACGCACCTTGGATGGCAGGGGCACAGCTTGCCAGTAAGAGAAGGGTTGCGAAGTGCAGGCGCATAGAAGCCTCCGGACAGGGGTCGGATGGTGCAGATCAAGCGTTGGCGAGCCGGGTGGCGCCAATGTGCTGTCTGTTCATCGCCCGTTTGGCGGAGGAATGGAATTTCAGGCCGTGTCAGTGCTTGCCAGCGGGGGGCCGAGCCACGACTGTGCAGCAGGCCACGAACAACCCGAGCAGACCCACGAACTTCGACTCCTGAAGGCACCAGGCCAAGGCTCCTGGAGCGGCTTCCCGCAGGGCGCGTAGCCACGACAGGTGTAGGGCGGTCAGAGCCCACGACACCAGGGCGAGGGCGGTCCAACCAGGTCCGCTCAGTCGTCCCGTCCACAGGGCGTGCGCCACCGCTGCACCGGGCAGGACCAGCCATGCGAGGTGGTGCTCGTAGGCATAGACGGGCGTGATCACCATCACAACGGTGAGGGCACCGGCCAGATTCGCCTGCCCCACGCGGTCGGAGACGCCGACCTTGCGACCGAGGAAGGCCACGACTCCCAGCAGCAGCAGGCTCACTGCTTTGGCGGCTCGGGCGGCTCGGGGGTCGAGGTGATGGTGGTCGGGACCGGGCCAGAGCTGGTGGAAAAGGTCTGGAATCGAGTGGTTGGCGGGCAGGTTGATGGGGACCCGGAGGCCGTGGTACTCGCCCGAAGAAAAGCCCGGCATGATGTCGAAATAAAAGGATTTCTGCACGTCGAGCGGCACCCACACGAGAGCCAGTGCGCTCAACAGCATGGCACCAATGACGGCTTCGAGTGTGGGGCGCCACTGTCTACGGACCACCCAGCCGGCGAGGTACAGCGCCGGCGACATCTTCCACATCGCGGCCAGCGCCACCCAGAGTCCGCGATGCGAAGCGAGGCCCACCACGGCCGGCCAGAGTACGAGCTGGTTGGCTTGGCCCATGATCAGGGCGTTGTAGATCGGTGTGAGGCTCGCGGCCACCACCACCAGAATCCACCATGGAGTGCCCAGCCAGCGACGAATGGTCCACATGGTGCCCAAGAGGGCGAGTGCGTTCGCACCGAACCAAAGGCGGTAGGCCGTGGGCAGCGACAGGCCACGGTCCCAGGCCATCAGGCCGAGAAACGGAGGCGGATAGAAAAATGGGTGCACCGAGCGACGGGTGTTTTCGCGGCGCGCAGCACGGCTGAGGGCTTTGGTGTCGTAGGGACTGCCGCCGGCTTGAACCACCTGTGTGGCGTAGTGGTAGGTCGCGAAGTCTCGCGCGGACCGGTTCTTCCAGACCGCCTCGCCAGCGCGTACGGCCTGACCCAGAATGGCGATCAAGCCAAGGACCAGGAGCACGTTCGGCCAGGAGATTCGTGGGGTACGAGGAGGCATGGCGGCCCTCTATCGCCCCACTTGGTCGCTTGCGTCGGCGCGAGGTAAGACCGCAGGCATGAGTCCCAATCCCACTGAAGATGCATTGTTCTCCACCCTTGAGCGCTTTCATGGCGAGCGTTCTTGGGGGCGGGTGCTCGATGCAGGCACCGGAATGCACTCGCTGCAGTGGATTCGCAGCCTCGAGACCGCAGGATGGACTGCGGTGACCGGTGCGGTGTCGCGACAGCAGGATCTCGAGCGACGCCTCGGCGCGGATGGCATGCGCGCGACCGATCGCATCGTGACCGGCAATTGGACCGATGAAGCACTGCTCCGCGGCGAAGTGTTCGATGTGGTTCTCGCCGATTACCTCTTGGGCGCGATCGACGGCTTCGCACCATACTTTCAGACACGCCTGTTCGAGCGCCTGCGCAGTCACGTGCGTCGGGAGTCGGGCCGGCTCTATGTGGTGGGACTGGAGCCCTACCCCGACCGAGCGGCCGATCCGGGCGGGCAGCTTGTCCTGGAGATCGCTCGACTCCGCGATGCCTGCATCCTGCTGGCGGGACACCGCTGCTACCGCGAATACCCCCGCGAGTGGGTGCACCGCACTCTTGCGCAGGCAGGCTTCGAGGTGGACTCCAGCGAGGCCATTCCCATCGTCTACCGACGTCGCTTCGTCGACGGCCAGCTCGATGTGTGTGTCCGAAAGCTTCCTTTCATCACCGACCTGGGGCTGCGCGCGAGCCTGAAGGCCCACATCGAGTCGCTGCGAACGCGGGCCCATGCCCACCTGCTCCGGGTCGGCACAATTCCGTTTGGCGCCGATTATGTCATCGCCGCCAGCCGTATAGACGGATAACGAGCGCGGCCCGCCGCACGTGGCGCGTCTTTTCCGTGCGCTGGGCTGGAGACTGACATGTTTGGCGACCGCACTTGGCGTCTTCCCTGGCGCTCCCTCGACTTCGGCCGTCTCGTGGCCGCCGCGCAGAATGTGGCTTCCGGGTTCGCGGGCGTCACTGTTGAGGTGGAAGACGAAGGCGAAGGCACTCACACCTGCTTTTTCACCATCCCTGTGCCCGATGAAGATATCGAAGACGACATTGGGCCGTTCGCCACCTGCGAGCTGTCCGTCTACGATCTCGATGGCGGAACGATCCTGCTTACCCTCGAGTCAGACGCCGGACACAACTCGTGGCTCGACGAAGACGCAGACCAGGTGGCGGAGGCACTCGCAGAGGTCCTGGGCGGCCGCTCTGTGGAGCTGGGCTGAATGGAGCGCTCGGCGGGGCGACGCACCGAATGTGTGTCTTTCCATCCACGGGTCCTGCTCCGTCCCAGTGCCGAGTGGCTTGGTGCAGCAGAACTCGGTAGAGTCGCGGCAACAGCAATGAATCGGAGAAATCCGCCATTGTGGTGTGTTCCATCGACCGCTTGGCTCGGTGGCCATGCGCTCCAAATTCGCCCTCGGTGTGCCATGACCCTGCTTCGGTTCCTTCCTCTCTGCTGCGCCCTCGCCTGCACGCCTGAAAAGAGCGAGAGCGACTCCAGTGTTGAAGACGCAGAAGACACTGGATTCATCGAGCGTCCCGAGCCTACGCGCGACTGCACACCCGAGACGAAGGTGCAGGGAACGCCCATCGCCGAGCTGGGCAGTCCAGCCGTGGGGGACGCCTGGTACATGCAGCTTTGGTGT
Source organism: uncultured Pseudomonadota bacterium (assembly GCA_913044235.1). Taxonomy (GTDB): domain Bacteria; phylum Myxococcota_A; class UBA796; order UBA796; family UBA2385; genus CAJWOS01. The sequence goes on along the minus strand of CAJWOS010000225.1, from coordinate 6,478 downwards.
GGCGAGGCTCTCCAGATTGGCGCCTACGTGCTCAGTGCCACTCCCCCCGAGCTCGTCAACATCGACTCTGAAGAGCCCATCGTCACCTTCGTCTCCCCCGGTGATGTGACCTTCGACTACCGAGTCGGTAGCGACCGTGCCACGGATACGGTCACCATCGTCGAATGATGCGGGGGGCGGTCGGTCCGCGTTAGGTCCGCGCGCCCCTCCGGCGGGAGACCAGCCCAATGTCGATCGCGAAGCCGATGCCGGTGAGCACCCATCCCATCGGTGTCATGGTGCCAGGGGCGGCGGCGAGATCGTTCATCCCGTAGGCAAAGCCCAGCGTGGTGAGCGGCAGGAACAGGAAGCCCAGCAGCAAGAAGAGGGTGTTTCCCCCGAGCGCGCTCTGGATGTAGCCAGGCTTGAGCAGCCAAACGGCCGCGAAGCCGAAGCGTGGCACCCCAAAAAGAGCAGACAGCAATCCACAGCCCATGGGGCCTCCGGGTTGTGAGCCGGTGGGAGTCTACACGGTCCGAGGGTTACGGTGGCGGTCGGTCGATACCGGTTCGTCGCGGCATGGTCTTCGTGTTGCATTACATATGGGCGAGACCACGCCACGGAGACTCGATGTCTGCCGCAGAAATTCGACGCCGCCAGGAGCTGCCCTTCGAGCGCAAGATTCGCGATGGCGGCAGACTGCTCTCGCTGGTTGGGGTGCTGGGTATTTTTGGGTTCGTCGTGTGGGCCACGTTTGTGTACTACGGCAGCAGCCCGCCCAAGCCGGCCACCGTGTCGGCGTTGATGGCCATTGTGCTTGCCGGGCCCCAGATTTGGGCCGGGCGTGCCATTGCGCACCTGAGGGTGGGTGCGTTGCTTCCGTTGCGTGTGGTGGCGGCACTCAGCCTGCCTGCCTACCCGTTCGGCACGCTCGTGGGGGGATGGCTCCTGTTCCACCTCCGCGACCCGGCGCTCCAAGCCGTGCTGATGCCCGATTACCGTGCTGTTGTGGAGGCCACGCGGCACCTGGATCCAGCGCCAAGCAACGGCCCGGTCATTCTCGGCATCATGTTTGCGTTCGGCATGCTCGCGTTCGGTGCTTTTTCGGCGATGGTGGTCTGAGTCCACCATCCGAGCACCGGGGGCCACACGGCTGCGTTAGGTCCCGCCGCCATCCAGGAGGTGCCCGTGGAAATCACCGTCTACCACTATGCCGGTTGCAGCACGTGTCGGAAAGCACGCAAGTTCCTCGCTTCCCACTCCATTGATGCTGCGCTGATTGACCTCAAAGCCGACCCTCCGGGACTGGCGACGCTGGCGGAGCTGCATGCGTCCTCGGCGCTTCCAGTGAAGAAGTTCTTCAACACCTCTGGTCAGAGCTACCGTGGGGGTGGGTTCAAGGACCGGCTGCCTGCGATGTCGGATCATGACGCCCATGCGGCCCTCGCGGCGGACGGCATGTTGGTGAAGCGGCCAATCCTGTCAATTCGTGGGGCGGATGGTGGTCGGCGTGTCTTGGTGGGCTTCAAAGAGGCCGACTGGGCCGACGCTCTCGCTGTGGGGAGCTCGGCATGACCGACATCGGTGTTGGTCTGCATGGAAGTGTGCATCGGGGCTTCGTGGGCGGTCGAACCGCGCGCTTTCTCGCTGCCGAAGCCGCCAAGCTCGCCAACTTGGCCCGTGAGCAACATGAGCTTTCCCCCAAAGCCTCGAGGCTGTGTGCCGAGGCGATGGTGGCCACGCTCCTGATGAGCGCATGGGTGAAGGGGAGGGAGCGGGTCACGGTGCAGATTCAGTCCGAAACGCCCCGGTTTGCATTCGTGGCCGACGCTGACTCAGACGCGGGTATCCGTGCGCGTTTTTCACCTCGTCGCGTGCAGGGCAACGCCGACCGACTGCACGGGTACCTGCATGCAATTCGCGCCGACGTAAAGCGCGAGATCTACCGAGGCATCACCGCTCTCGAGGGGCGGTCCCTGCAAGATGCCCTTACTGCGCACTTGCAGGACTCCGAGCAGGTCGATGGGATCCTCCGCATCGGTGTAAAGCAGTCGGAAGACGGTCGGATTACCTTTGCTGGCGGGATTCTCGTGGAGCGGCTGCCGGCGCACACGGAGCTGCCCTGGGTCACTTCCGCGGAGTTCGCGCACGTGTACGGGTCGCTGGGCGACACACCGGTCGACGACCTCCTCGTGGCACTGGCCTTTGGCAAGATCGCCGGCCAGGACATCGAGCTGCTGGAAAACCGACAGGCTTCGTGGCGCTGTGATTGTTGCATGGAACGCATTGAGTCCATGCTGTTCTCGGTCGGTCCTACCGAGCTGCGGGCGATGAAGGAAGAGGATGGCAAGGCCGAGGTGACCTGCCACTTCTGCAACGTGGCCTACCAGGTCAGCGGGGAGCGGCTCGGTGTGTTGCTCGCGCGACATGAGGCCGCGGCGACGGAGTGAGCGGCCCGGTGCGCAGGCGAGATTGCAATTGCGCCACTAGCGGGTGCTGACCGAACGGTATTCCTTCAATTTTCAGAAACTTGCGATTGAGCATCATGTTGGGGGGGCCGGAATCCGTCTTCCAGAGTGTGTCCGGAGGTGGTCATGCTCGCACAAGTCCTGATGTTTGCTCTCGCATCGCCAGCCGGTGCGTATTCACTCAAGACGAACACGGAGGGTGATGCGCTGCGCTGGTTGAAGATTCCGGTCTCCTACCAGATCAACCCCACCAACCGGTCGGGGCTCGATGAGACCGAAGTGGAGTCCCTCATCCATGGTGCGTTTGACCAGTGGCAGGCGGTCACGAAGGTGCCGCTTTCGTTCGATTATCAGGGCGAAACCGATGTTTCCGCTCCGAGCTACACCGACAACGCCAACGTGGTGTACTTCGAAAACAACTGGCCGGATGACTGGGACTCCGGGTTCCTCGCACTCACGTTTACGTGGTCGGTGGACTACGGCGAGATCATCGCCTTCGACATGGCAATCAATGAATCGTTCGACTGGACGACCTCGGGGCAGAAGGGAAAGCACGACCTGTACAACGCCGTGACACACGAGGTGGGGCACGCGGTTGGGATGGGGCACTCCGATGTTCTCGACGCCACGATGTTCGCCGATAGCCAGACCGGCGACACTGCGAAGCGCTCACTGTCAGAAGATGATGCGCAGGGGCTCCGATACCTGTATACTGGGATTGTGGCGGAACAAAGATGGTCGTGCGCAACCGGCGGCGCCCCGTCTTCATCATTCTTCGGATTTCTCGCAGTCGCGGGAACGATCGGCCTTCGGCGCCGGCGTTTTGAGTCAGAAGGATAGATCAAGGCAGAGCGCCCACCGTCGCGTAGGCAACATCTTTCAGCATTCAAGGATTTTGGTCGAGCTTCCCAGCATTCGCTCGGGGCTCGGCAAAGCTCTCCGGAGACGTGAGATCGGGCACTGGGACCGGACCCTCCTGCTCGAGCCTGAACTCCCCACGGGGTGAAGTATTACCCCGTAGCGGTTTGGCCCGGACCGGTCTCACGTCTCCACTACACTTCAACGGCCCATCGCATCACGCGGTGGGCCGTCTCATCTGTTGTGGCACCCTGGTGGATGGGCATCGTGGGCGGTCTCTGCAGCGGTTCCTTCCGCGCCGACTTGCACGGGCTGGTCAGTTGTCGGTGTTTTGATGGCGGCGCCAGCGACCGCCCTTCTTCAGCCGCTTGGCCACGATGGCACGCTGTCGGTTTTTGTAGTGTTGGTGGGCGTTTTCGCCTTCTTCATTGCTGCGAGCGGTCTCGCGGTCAATGACCTGGAACTCCACGAGCGCAAACACTGTGCGTCCGAGCATCGCGCCATACCGAATGGGAGCCTCGTCATTGACTCGGACTGGGAAGTCCACGATGAAGTTGATCATCCGGTACGACGCCCCGGAGAAGGGGTTGTCTTCGGCGGTGGGTGGTGGCTCGACTCGGAGCTGGCCCTGGAGGAGCTGCCGAATGGCGTCATAGGATGGCTCCTGGAGCATTCGTCCCATGTTGACAAGGTTGTTGTGCGACTGACCAGGGATCACATAGTTGAACGGGAACAGGTTGTTCGTGAGCCACGAGATGGCGGGCAGGATGTGCTGTTGCTGCTCGGTCACGATGCGGAACCGAAGCTTGTCGAAGATGGTGGCCGCCGTATTTTCCTTCTTCGCAATCAGCTTCGTGATGATGCTGTTTCGCGTCTTGCGGGACCCGTAGAAGGCCACGATGGGGAACCCCTCGCAGCGCATGCGATCGGCGGCTGCCACGATTCGACGCTCAGCCAGATCGAGGATGCGGGCCTCTGAAAGAGGAGTCTGGAACCGCAGCTCTGCGGCTTCCATGTGGTTGATGACATGCATGAGCTTCAGAATGGCGCAGGCCAGGATCTGGCGACGTCGAAATCCGCCCGTGTGGCTCGCCAGCACGAAAATGTCGCGGATGTCGTCGGGTTCGCGCAGGTCGTCGGGGAATGTGATCCCGAGGTGCTCCTCAAGGTAGTTCACCGCTTCGTTGTGCACGAATCGCAGACGGCGTTGGTCTTCGGTATGGCTCAGGTCGAGCAGGTGCAGCTGCAAGAAGCGGTCGACGGCTGCCCGGTTCGGGAAGTGGGCGCGGTTCCAGTCGATGATGGAGTTGCCCTTCAGGACCAGCCGAATGGCATCGAGATCGCCCACCCCAAGCGGACCACCGGCGAGCAACTGTCGCATCGACGCATCGACGGTGACGGCAGACGGGGGTGGCACTTCGTCGAACACGGTCCTTCCTGGGCGGTCGCCCGGCGTAACGCATGGGTGGGTTTGGGCACAAAGGGACATGTGTGGTTTGGTGTGGAATCCGGCGAGACGACGGATGCGCGTGGACACAACAGACCCACCTACGTTGGACTTGTCTACCTCTGTGTAGACCGGAAGCGCTTGGGGCGGGTTAGACGCGCTGCGCGCAGAGGACGCGTCGGGAATCGCCGTCTTCTGTTGTTGATGGAGTCGATTTGCGCGCGTTTCGCCTGTTCAAGTTCGGTGTTGCAGCCACTCTGAGCCACTCGGGGGTCGCGTTCGTCTCGTGCGCGGCATTTGGCGGCTTCATCGGTCTTACCAGTGCAGTCGTCTACGGTCAGGAGCACGCCATTCAGCAGGCGGTCGGCCCGGATCAGTGGAAGGCGATGCTGGTGTTTGCCGGCATACAGCTGCTGGCGCAGCTCCTGGCCACGATCGCGATCGGTCCTGTTTTTCAGGCCTCTGCGGCGTATGCGGCGTTTCGGCACTCTCGGAGGAAGCCGGGGAGCGTACGGCACGGGCTGAACTTCGCGCTGGCTCGATACGGCCGCATGTTCAAGCCGCACCTCAAGGCGTGGCTGATGATTCTGTTGGGGCTGCAGCTGCTCATCCCCGGCATCATCTACTGGAACCAGCTCGCGTTGGTGGACTCTGTCACGGTCTTCGAGAAGTCGAAGCGGCCGCTTGCACGAAGTCGTCAGCTCACCAAAGGCTACCGGCGATCCATCTTTCTGCTTGCTCTGCCGTGGTTTCTGTATGGCATTCCGGCCATCGTGATCGAGCCGACGGTGGCGGGGATCTCGCCCCTGTTGATGGTGGGCTACCACATTGCGCTCTCGCTGTACCTCTTCGTGATGTTTGCCGGCTATTCGCGGCTGTATCTGGAGCGAACCGGGCAGGATGTCGAGCGGTCCGAAGAGCTTGTGGAGTCGACAGAGGCTTCGTGAGACCGCGTGTCCGGGCGACATCGCTCGGGTGATTTGGTGGGGTCTCGCACCCATCGAGGGCTTCTGCGACTGTCCACATGATGGGTGGGGCGATCGCGGACGCTCAGGATGGCGGTGCGAGTCTTCGAGGGCAGGCGGGCAGGGAGCCGCTTCAAGCGGGCACGAGCGCCGTCGATGAAGGGGGCTGCGAGACGCCCCCGCAGTCCGAGTGTCACCACGGCCCCGTAGACGATCCGCTGGTGATCGGCCCAGGTGGTCTTGAATGGAGTGATGGGTGCGACCAGTTCGTAGTGGAGCATTCCGGAGGCAAGGCACCAATCGATGGTGCGCAAGGTGCGGTCCACACATCTCGTTCACCACTGAGCACTGGACCCGCGACATCCGGAACCTGTACGCGGTCCGCTACACGAATGGTCTGCTCCACAGGCCACTGCGGATGACTCCTCCACCGCCCACCACGTTCGGCATCTCGGTTTGGACTCGGGCCGCGCTTGCTCTCGCCGTGACGAAGTCCGGATGGATGCAGCAGCATCGGCACGAAAAGCGCATCGAGTCGACGCTCGAACCGCGTGCCGAAGATGGCATGGCGACGGTGCCTTCGGTCGTGACCGACACATCGAACTGTGCTTCTGCGTGGCGAAGGGCAACAGCACCGGCAGCACGGATGGCCTGCGGTTGGTCGAGGTCGCTCTGCATGGCTCGCGTGAGGCCCTCGCGATCGCCGGCGGGCACGAGATGACCCGCGCCGGCGGACACCAGCTCGGGCACGCAGCCCACCG
>CAJWOS010000224.1 GCA_913044235.1 uncultured Pseudomonadota bacterium | reverse complement strand
TTCGAGCCAGCCACGAACTGCGACCGCTCCGTCCGGGTCGAAGTCCAGTTGCTGGATAAGGTGATATACGTAGGTTCGTTCCGCGTCTGTGACGACGAGATCCGCCCACGCGAAGGAGCAGACAAACTTGACGAGTTGCAGACGGGCTTCTTTGTCCAGGGAATCGAGCATCGTAGACTCCTAAGGGGCGGTAGTGACCCACGGAACGGGCCGCGGGGAAACAGGCCGGCATGGTACAGCCTGCGAGCCGTCGGAGTCAGATTCGTCGCCTGAGCTGCAGCACCCGGGCGCGGAGCACGGCGATGTCGGCGTCTTCTTCAACCGCCCAGTCGATTCCGGGATCCTGGTCATGATGCCACTTGGAGAAGGCAAGTCGGACGAGCGTTCGGTCCAACTGGAGCCCCCAGAACCAAGCTGATGGCCCCTGTTGAACAAACCGCTTGAGGCTCACGAGGAGTCGGCGCCGTGCGGGCACGAGCCAGTCAATGTCGGCCCGCGCTAGAATATGCGGCGGTTCGGTCTCGAGGTACGCACGGATGACCCGGACCTCCTGGTACCAGCTGACCAGCCCCGTCACGACCAGAACCAGCATGAACGGACTCTGGAGGATCACGACGGCGAGCGGGAGGCTCACCAGAAGCTGCATCATCTCGTTTTCGACGCCTGTGATCATCACTACGGGCGTGACGAAGGTGTTCCAGAGAAAGTGCGCGAACATCGCCATTCCCCAGAAGAGGGGGATCAGCAGCCAGCGGAGGTAGCCCCGTCGCAGCACCCGGACGAGACCAAAGCCCATGCCGGTGAGGCCGGTGTAGGAGACATGGCTGGAGACCCCATTGATGAAGCCGCGCAGGTAGGCCAGCTTGAGCATTTCAGGGACGCCGCCGCTTTCGCCCGCTTGCACGTAGTAGATGATGTTTTCGAGCCATGCGAAGCCGAGTCCGACCATTGCCCCGTAGAGCATTCCGTCGAGCACGTTGTCGAACTCGTGGCGAAACAGCAGGAAGATCAGCAGGACGGCGAGGCCTTTGGTGAGCTCCTCAATGAAGGGAGCACTGAAGGATGCGGTGAGCTGGTTCGCGATGAATGCATCCTCGACCAGCTGGCCGGCGGCGATGCCGAAGGTGGTGTTGAATACGATCGAGTAGCCCGTCGCGAAGACCGCCCCCCACACGAACGCGGCCATCACCAGGTACATCGGCTCGGGCTCATTGCGGTCCAGCCAGAGCAGCAAGATCCCGTAGGGAATGGCGGTTGCGCTGGCCAGGATGGTGGCGAGGGTGAAGACCCACGGGCCGTTGCTGAAGGTCACTGCCGTGGTGAGCATGATGATCGACAAGCCCAGCACGAAAGGGAACATCAACAGGAACACGCAGCCCCAGCGAAGGTATGGAGTTCCCCGTCGACTGTGCAGCTGGCCCGGTCGCGTTTGGGTGGGTGCCATCCAGCTTCCTCATTGTGGTTCAAGGGGCCCTGGAGCCCCTGTGTGGTCGATGTGCCGCGCGGTCGGTTCCGGATTGGCGATAGAGTGTTGCACGGTTTGCGACCGTTGCACGAACTCTCGCCTTTCCGGACCCCACTGATGGCATTCGATCCCGCCCGCAGCATCACTGTTCCGATTGTCATGGGCGTGGCGACGGTTGCGCTCAGCATCGCACTGTTGGTGGGCTGGATCCTGGTGATCGTGCGGAATGTGGAGCTCACGCAGCGGGTGTGGGCGAATTCGTGGCTGATGGCCGGTGGCGTGGTGAGCTTTGCGGCCATCATGGCCGTACTTGTCCTGTTCAGCGTCTTCCTCACTCGAGAGATCCGGCAGTCCCAGCGACAGGTTCGCTTCATCGACTCGGTCACCCATGAGCTCAAGAGTCCACTGGCATCGCTCCGTCTCTGTGTGGAAACTCTGGCGCGGCGGGACCTTGAGCGAGACCGCCAGCGCGAGATGCTGCGCATGATGCTCGATGACATTGACCGACTGGGGGCCTTCATCGACGACATCCTCGAAGCCAGTCGAATCCGGCACGGTCGCAGTGATCTCGCCGTGAAGCGGGTTGCTTTCGACGAGGTCGCCGCCAGGGCCGTGCGGCATGTCCGAACGCGCTACCAGCTCGAAGACCCCGAGCTTCAGGTGTCGATCCAGCCGCCCACGCTGGAGCTGGACACCGACCCGACGAGCCTGGAGGTGGTGCTTCGGAACCTCCTCGACAACGCCGTGAAGTACAGTGATCGTCCGGCGATGGTGCACCTGTCCGCCCGTCTCAGCGGCAATGACCGGCTGCATATTGAGGTGGCCGACCAGGGGATCGGCATTCCCGCGGAGCACATTTCGCAGATTTTTGAGCGGTTCTACCGGGTTCCCGAGGAGGATGTGGCCTCTCGACGGGGTACGGGGTTGGGCCTGTACGTTGCTTCGTCTTTGGTTCGAAATCTCGGCGGCCAGCTACAGGTGGCTTCGGCGGGGTCCGGCTTGGGCACCACGATGCGCTTCGAACTACCCCGTCCGACCGAAACTCCGAGCACTGACCATGACTGAGTCCGTCCGTCGTCTCTTGGTTGTCGAAGACGAGCGACATCTTGCTACCGGCCTGAAGCTGAACTTCGAGTTTGAGGGCTTTGAGGTCGACATCGCCGGCACGGCCCGTGAGGCGGCGGGAAAGCTCGCCCGACCGGAGCCGTATGCAGCGATCATCCTCGACGTCACACTCCCGGACACCGATGGCTTCACCCTTTGTCGTCGGATTCGGGCGTCGGGGAACTTCACACCGGTGATCATGCTCACCGCCCGCTCACGCGCAGCTGACCGCGTGGAAGGCCTGGAAGCCGGTGCGGACGACTATCTCGCAAAGCCCTTTGAGCTCGATGAGCTCATCGCCCGGGTGCGCTCCCAGCTGCGTCGTCGGGAATGGGATGCGGTCCGGGGGCAGGCTGTACAGACACAGAGCGCCCAGTTTGGTGTGGCACGCATCGACTTTGAGCGCCACGAGGCCTGGGTGCGCGGCGAGCCGATCAAGCTCACCAACCTCGAGCTCGAGCTCGTGAAGTATTTCACGCAGAATCCGGAGCGAGTGATTTCTCGCGACGAGCTGCTCGAGCAGGTCTGGAAGCTCCCGAATTATCCGAACACTCGCACGGTCGACAACTTCGTGCTTCGTCTGCGGCGTCACTTTGAAGATGACCCCACTCGGCCGGTGCACTTCGTATCGGTCCGCGGCGCGGGCTATCGCTTTCTCCCCAGCGGCGCGCAGAACGACTGACGTGCCTGCCGCACACCAACGCCATCCCTCCATCTGAGGTCGCCATGTCTGTTCGTCCGGGTCCGATGCGTCGTGAACTGCTTTTGGCGCGGATCCAGGAGTCCCTGGAGCCCACGTTCATCGAGCTCGTCGATGAGTCCTACAAACATAGCGCTGGTCCGGATGCCGGGACGCACTGGCGATGTGTGGTGGTGAGCGCCGCGTTTGATGGGAAGCGACTCCTGCAGAGGCACCGACTGGTCTATGGAGCGCTCGGGGATGCGATGAACACATTCGTCCACGCCTTTTCGCCAAAGACGCTCACGCCGACGGAGTACTCTGCGTCTGGACAGGCCGTGCAGCATGACACGCCCGACTGTATGGGCGGAGCCAAAGCCCATTGAGTCGACTCAGCGGGCAGCGATGTCCTCCGGATCGTCAGCTTCGAAGAGCAGCGGGACTTCTGCACGTGCCGGGAGGAACGAGAGACACACCTCAGTTCCGCCACCGGTGCGCGGGCGGAGGTCCACGTCGCCACCCGACCGCCGAAGTGCCAGCGCGGTGAGGGTCAAGCCAAGGCCGAGGCCGCCCCCGGGCAAGCTGCTGGTGACGAATGGCGAGAGAACGCGATCCACGAGGTCGGCCCGGACTCCCGGGCCGCGGTCGCGAATGTAGAGCTCGACCTGGCCAGTCCTGGTGGTGATCTCCACTTCGACTGCCGCAGTGGTGCCGGCGGCTCGGTTTGCGTTCAGGGCGTTCTCGAGAATATGAAACATGGCCTCTTCGAAGCCGAACACCGAGGCATGCACCCTCCAGTCCGTGCGCCCGTTCACTTCTGGCGGGGGTGCGGTGGGGTAGGCACGCTGGAACCGATTCATGACCCGACGAATGGCGGGTCCGGTGTGGAGCGCAGCTGGAACGGTGTTGGCCAGCCGAGCGAGATTTTGCAGGCCCCTCGAGAGCGCACCGATGCGATGTGCGGCTTCCTGATCCTCGACCAGGATCTCGTGGATACCCTCCAGCTCGTCTTTCGTAGCGGGGTCCTCGATGCTCTCGATGAGGTCTGTGAGGTTCTCGCAAGCCTCTTCGAGGTTGGCGTGGATGACGGTGAGGGGATTGTTGACCTCGTGTGCAACGCCGCTCACCAAGCCATGCAGGTGGCCATGCGTGGGCAGACCGCTTGCCACCCGACGGCGAATGACCGCATTGTGAATGGCCCGAACGAGGTGGCGAGTGTTGGCTGCCAGGCCGTCATGGATGTCGAGCCAGTCCTCTGCACCCGTCAGAAATGCGGTGTGTTGGAGTGCTGCGGGTGCAACGAGCACCACTGGTACGGGTGCGGGAGGCCGAGCGATCGCCATCAGCGTGCGCCAAAGGACCGCGGAGTCGTGCTCGGCAACCACCACAACCGCAGCAGGGTTCGCTTCTTGGACGGCCGCAGTTGCGTGATCGAAGGCCCGGACGGAGCCGATGACCTCGATGCGCGAATCTTGATCGAGGGCCGCGTGGACCTCAAGCGCATGCCCGTCGCGTTGGCCTAGCACCAAAACGCTGGGCTGACGGTCATCGGCAGGGGGGCCGGAGGGGGGCGTGGACATTCAGACTCCTCGGTTCCACTCTTCCTTCGGACGCGGATGTCCAGGATTGAGGCCGAGTGGACGACCCCTGTGGGCGGTCCATGGGATACCGGCCCGGTGCAGCCTGTAGCAGGAGCGCAACTGTGGAAGCCTGGAATCTGATCGATATGGCCCTGCCGCTTCGGTCGTGGACCCGAAATGTACCCTTCCCGGAAGGGGTGGACTTGCTCTGCCTCGCGGAGGGAGGGATGACGACCGCGCAGTGGAGGGAAAAGGCCGACGAGGTGCTTACGCATAGCGATCCGGCCTACCGGCAGACACTGCTCCGGTTGATCGTGCGCATGTTTCTTGACCTCGACCCGGACGGCGAGACCATCCTCGAGACGCCCTTCCTCCGATTGCTGCGCGATGGTGATGAGAAGCGTCGCCGTGACATCTTCTTTGTGCGGTACGCACTGGCGCACCCTTGGTGTCTCTTGGCCGCGCGTCGTCTCATTCTTCCGCGCATCGGTCGGGAAGGAGATGCCGCCGAGATTTCACTGGCAGAGTGGGACGCATTCGTGAGCACCTATATCGAGGCGTCGGCCAGTGAGGCGTCTCGGAGGAAGACCCGGAGCACGGTGATTGGGGTGTTCCACCAGCTCGGTGTCTTGCAGCGGTCTGGGCGAAGCACGGCGCCCACTACCCTCAAGCGGGCGGCCCCCGATCCGCTGGCTTTTGGATGGGTCGTGGCCGACCAGCTTGCGGCGCAGCTCGTGGGAGAGGCCACACGGGAATGGTGTGTGGCCGAGTCGGATGGGGCGCAGTTGTTTGCGGTTGGCGCCGAGCAGGGCCAGGCGCTGCTGCGCACAGCGGTGCATCAGGGAGAGCTGCGAGCCGTGAAGGTGGAAGGGGAACGGGGCGTGAGAGCACCGGCTCCCTACGCCCATGCAGTGCCAGCCCGCGCCTGATCAGCGCGCGCGCCGCCGGCGGCGCACCAGGCCCCAGAAAGCGAGACCGCAGGCTGCCATCCAGCCGCCACTACGCGGGGCTGCGGTGCTGCATGCACAGCCACCGAGCTTGTCGATCGGCTGGGGTTCGCCAGGGGCCTTTGCATCGGTAAATCGAGGTGCGTTTTCCAGCGGGGCCCCATCGTTGTCGTCGCTCGATCCGGGTGACCCGGTGTCGCCCGGCTCGTCGTCGATAACCGGCGCCACCCACGCAGGCTCCAGGGCAGCGAGCACGCGTGCTGTGACTTCTGTACGCACGCTCTCGTCGCCAATGGCGTCGACGGGAAAGCCGAAGTGGGCCACACCCGAACCCAGCACGGCAGCCGTGGCGTCGGTGCCATACTCTGCGATGGGCTCCCGATCCGATGCCAGCACGTCGGGGTATTCGATCGGGGAGGGCGCGCCGGACGTGTCGCCAAAGTCCAGCACGATGCCTTCGAGGAGGCCCACACCAACGGCCGTGGTGGTCCCCGAGTCGTCGTCCGCCAGGGAGGCGCCCAAGACCTCGAGCGCGAAGGTGCGATCACTGTCACTGCCGCGCAGGTCGAGGTCCCACAGGACCTCTGAGCCGCTGGTCCACAGGGTGCCGCCGGCCTCCCAATAGCTGCGAATCAACGCTTGCTGGGTTTCGTCGAATGTGTCGTCGAACGTAGACTCTTCTCCGGCCAGCCAGACCACCACGAGGTATCGGTCCAGTGCGATGGTGGAAAGCAGATCGTCGGATGTGCTGTCGAAGTACCAGTCGGCCTTGTGGATCGCGCGCCCCTGGCGGGCCACGGCATCGAAGGCGTGGAGGCGACGCACGTCGGTCATGCGCTGAAGCTCACCAAGAACGGGTACCGTCTCCCAGGGCAGGAGTCCGGAGTCGAGGCGGTCGGAGGCCGCCACCACCAGGACCGGGGGCGTGTCTGCGGGCATCCGACGTGCGCCGAGCACTTCGGTCGGGAAGCTCTCTCCGCCGGCGTTGGACGCTGTCACGCGCACAAAACGGGACGCGCCTGGAGCGACATCAAGGGACAGCGACCGCTCGATAGTGGGGGTGCCGTTGTCCCAAGCCCGCCCGTCGACCGACGTATAGACGGTCCATGCGGTGGGGGCGTCTCCAAAGGGGTCGCCTGCGGGACCGTCCGTCCAGCGCACCATGAGCGTGTCGTCTTCATGGAGCACCGAAACGGCGGCGGGGGGCTCGGGGAGGAAGCTTGGGACCATGCTGTCCCGGTCGGCGAAATACCGCACGATGCCCCGGAGCATGGCGCGAGAGGCATCGCGGCGAAATGCAGGATCCTTGAGGTACTCGACGTCGGATTCGTTGTCGTGAAAAGCAAGCTCAACGAGAGCCGCTGGCATGTCCGGGTTGTGGAACGGGCTCACCTCGGAGAAGGCCGCGGTGCGGGTGCCGCGATCTGCCCAGTCGCTCACCCACAGGGACCGAAACGCGGAGACGATTTCCTCGTGCACACTTGTGCCGAGCTCCACGGAACCCGGCACGGAGGGCCCGGAGGAGCCCTCGTAGGTGTACGTGGATGTTCCGGTCCCGCCGCCGGCATTGCTGTGCCAGGACAGGTAGACAGCGTCTTCACCCGGCGGTGAGCGCCATGCCGCGTAGCGAGAACGCGCCGATGGGTCGGAGCCATCGGCTCCTCCGTACGGATTGTAGACGTCCGGCGGCGCGCCATTCCACTGCGTGTAGAGGATGGCACCCTCCTCCCACCGAGGACGGTAGGTGAGTGTTCCGTAGCGCTCTACGTCTCCCATGCCGCCGCCGATTCGCACGGCGTCTGCCGACAGCCACGTGCCGGGCGTGCCATCTCCCATCCACTCCACCGTGAGCTGCTGCGGTCCCGCATCAAGCCAAACGGTGTCGAGGTACACCCAGGTCGACCCGTGCACAGTCTGGTCGACGGTCTGGTCGATGATGCCCCCGCGATGGGTGATGCGAACATGCGCGGCCGGATCGTTCATCGCGTTAGCAACGTAGCTCACATAGATGCTGTATTCGCCCGAAACCATCACCTCGGGTGCAAAGCGCACGACGGCCCCGCCGTCTGCTGGAACGCGACGAGAGGTGCCGTTGGCAAAGGGATTGGTGCCATAGGGCCAGCGCGGACTCGGGCCGAAGCCCGCCGGGCCCGCTTCGAAGTCGCTGCCCGTCTCGCTGTACTCGGGGTCCCCATCGTCGACTACGACCATCTCCGGGTTGTGATCCCGCTCACGCAGGGTCACCACGCGTGCGCCAGCATTCTCCAGGTAGCGAATGAGGTAGGCGTCTGCACCTTCGGGGTTGTGGAAGTCCTCCACCGTGTTGAAGAGGTTGCCACGCTGGGTCGAGAATCGGCCGAGGCTGTCGAACCAGATCCAGCCATGGCACTGGCTGATGTACACCGTCTTTCCACTGAGCGCGCCAATGCCGGCACCGGGATGGTCCACCCCGAGCCCGGGCGGGCTCTCTGGAGATGGGTTTGCGTGCCCATGGCGGTCAGCGAGCAGCTGCTCTGCTGGTTGGATGGAGCCATCGGGGAGGCGAACGAGCACTTCGACATGGGCTGCGGACGGGTCGGACGCGCCGGCGGCCTCCTCGAGCCAGTCGTCGAGGTCGCCTGGCCGGAATCGCTCCAGATCGTTGTGGGTGAGCTCCACCATGGCCCGTGCGGAGTCTCCGGGGGCGGCCCGAGCCACCGGAGCTCCGAAGATCGATGTCGCGAGTAGAAGGCTCTGAAGGTTCATTCCAGAACTGTACTGCGCCGTGAGGCAAAATGCGGTGGACGGCGTTGTGAACGAAATCGGGATGTTGTCGGGCTGAAGGTCATGTGCCGACAGCGATGCGAGTCAGAATCAGGATTGTGGCCCACAAGATGCCCTGCATCACGAGGTGCAAAGCGACTGCGGCACGGGCCCGGTCGAGCTGATTTGCATCGGAGGCGAGGGTCGTGCCGTCCGGGTCGAGCTTGCGGAGTGGCTCGAGTGTCCAGACCTCGAGTCGGATGTTGGATGCCCATGCCACGAAGAAGACGACCCACGCCGCGAGGCCGACCGCGCCACCAGTGGCCGGTGTGGGAGACCAGTCGAATGCGCCCACCTGTGCGTAGTGGAGTAGCAGCGCTGTGAAGACCAGGAGGCCCAGCGAAATTCCCAGTCCGGGGCCGAAAGCCTGATACACGCGCAAAATCCGCGCTCTGGGCGGGCCGCCGACGCGATGGGACAGCGCGGCCAGACACGCGAATGTGATGATGGCACCTGCATGCACAACGAAAGCAAGGTCGCGGATCAGTGTGACGACAAGGACCACGGCAGGGTCCGAAAGGAATGTGGCTACCACGCGGTCTCCCTGGACGGCACACGGGCCTATCTTCTCACCTGCGAACATCGAGGCCAAAGATCCGGCGGAAACGGCCGGTGAAAACCGGATGCATTACCGGTGCAGGGATCGTTCGTGCTGCGCCCGCTGGCTTGTGCGTGCACCAGGGGCACCGTTGATGCTTCGAATCTTCCGGCTTCCTCGACGACCACCACGATGGGCAATCCCCGTTGTGGTCGTGGCGCTCTGTGTGCTTGCTGTGTCAGGAGCGGTTGGGCAGAGTGGCCGCGTGATCGGTGACGGTGTCGATCTGTACGGGACATTTTGGTTCTATTGGTGGATCGACCACTGCCTCCGTACGGGCACGGATCCGTCATTCACCGACATGATGTTTCATCCACTGGGTAAGGACATCTTTGCGCACACGGGGAACAACTTCGTGGATGCGGTGCTTGCATGGCCCATTCAAGCAATCCTGCCGTATCCGGACTATCAGCCTGTCTGGGTGGGCATCGTATTGGTGGGCAATGGGCTCACATTCTGGCCGCTCGCCAGGCACGTCCTGGGGCGACAGTCCTGGGCCACATTCCTGGCCACGATGCTGTGGACCATTCAGCCCTACACGCTGTTCGAGTGCATGACAGGGCGGCTCACCCAGGCGATGGTCTGGTGGGTGCCGCTCGCGGTTCTGGGATTCCTGCGAACGGGGGAGTCTGCAGGCGGAAGCGCTTCGGCCTGGTCGTGGCACCGGCTGCGGTGGCCCCTATTGATGGGGGTCATGACTGGTTTATCAGCCTGGACCTACTGGTTTCTGGGGTATTTTCTGGTGCTGGGCTTCGCATGGCTGGCAACCGTGACTCTGGTGCAACCAGAGGGGAGGGGCAGGCTGCAGCTCGTGTGGGGATGGCTCCTGGCCGGCTTGGCTTGTCTCGTGGTGGTGGCGCCTGGGCTCTATGCGATGGCGACCGCAGCCGACACGGGCAGCGTTCCGGGGCTGGCGGATCCTACCGCCGGACTGTTCGACTTGCCCCGCACGCTCGGCAACAACGTCGCGCAGACTCTGCACGGCATTGTCCTGATGGAGCGGCATGGGCAGCCCCAGCTCACCACGTTGACGTGGATCCTGGGCGCCGCTGTGGCGATGGGCTTCGGGCGTCAGCGCGGTCGCTGCCGACGACGACGGACTCGAGCGCCGGCGGCGGCCGCTCGAGCGAGAACTGGAGCGGGAAGCCGCGCGGGTCGATGGTGAGGTACCCGCCGAGGAGCGCGGACGTGTCCTTCTTGAAGTTCGTCAGGACGTGCTCCTTGCGCCGCCGGCGCCCGCCGCCGGGGTGGCTCGCGTCGCCCGCGGAGAGCACGAGGGGCTCCTGGGGCGGCCGCACGCGCCGCTGCTCGACGGCGGCGAAGTCGACGCCGCCGAAGAACTCGTGGCCCGTGATCGACGGCGCGTCGACGAGGCGGCCCTTGCCCGCCTTGAGGAGCGCCTTCACGAGGCTCTTCGGCGTCGCGCCGAGGAACGACGGGAAGGAGATGCGGCCCTTGATGACGCGGAGGTAGATGGCGTAGTGCGAGTCCTCCTTGTGGTCCTTGCCTAAAGGGGGGGGGCCGTCGCGGCCGCGCGCGAAACCCTCCGGCGGACGCGGCCGCGTGTACAGAAGGGCGTGTGGCCCGTCATGAGC
>CAJWOS010000223.1 GCA_913044235.1 uncultured Pseudomonadota bacterium | reverse complement strand
ACTATAAAAGGCGCGGCGACGGCCGAGCTCGTCGCTAGAGCTGCGATGGACGCTTCCGTCAGGGCGGTGCAATCGATCGAGCGGGCCGTCGCCGCCGTTCATGCCGCGGACCGGAGCAAGGACCGCGCAGATAAAAAGCGGGACCGCCGCGAGGCGGCTTCCGCGGCAGCTTCGGCGTTGCGCGCGAATGTACAAAGGCAGCGCGCGGCGAAGAAGTCCGCGGTCCCGTTATCAAAAGGCAAGCCGTTTCAAGTCAAAATATGTTATTTGAGCGAGCCGCGGGCGGCCATCGACGCGACCGTCCCGGCGGCGTGGGCGGACGCGCCGGTCCGGCGGCTTTTGATAGGGTTCCGGAAGGGCTACGCGGCGCAGACGTCATGTGCTTTGCCGGAGCGCGCGGAGCTCTTCACGCTGAAGGGCGGCGTCTCGCTCGCGGGCGAGACCGTGCGCGAGGCCGTCGCGCTCGCGGACGGCATGATTGAAGTTCGCGCGTCGTGACCCATGTTGTATTTAACTACACTAAATTTAGTCCTCTTTGACTGCGGGCCGTTTCTCGAAGGCGAACAGCGCGACGATCGCGGCGAACGCTGCACCGTAGAATACTGCAGCCACGAGGGGCTGCCGGGGCACGGGTACGCCGTCGAAGGCGAAGCCGCCGACGATCGGTGCGGCGACGCCGATTGCGCTCGATGCCACGTCCAAAGCGGCGAGCGCCCCGGCCGTATCTGATGCGGGCACGACCTCCGTAAAACGGGCGCGCAGCGCGATCGTCGCGACTTGCCCCGCCGCCGTTTTTAGCGGAAAAATCACACACGCGTAGACGAGGAGCGACGGGTCCGCGAGGGCCTTGGCGACGACGGGCACGGCGTCGACGCGGAGGGCCGCCGCCACCGAGCAGATCACGCAGGAAGCCGGGGGGGCGAGTGAACTCCTTCAACGATGCCGAAAGCTCGGTGGTGGGCAGTGGATGACCGCCTGCGGCGGGTCGGATGGCGGCCACCAGACGGGCCAGGCGCTCGGGAGAGGTTCGAAGATGTGCGGCCACCGCGGCAGCGGTGGTCTCGGCTCGACCACCGAGGCGAAGACCGAGCAGAAGGGTCCGCGCGGACAGGTCGCGGGCTTCACTTCCCAGCAAGATGGGCTCTGCTGGGATGTCTTCGACACGAAGGGTGTCTGCAGCGATCTGCAAGCGGAAGTCGTCGACCTGGGGACCGGCCAGCCCGATGCGATCCACCATCGCGAGCAGCGCCATGCGGGCACTGGGGGGGAGGGGCGAGCCTGCGGACACCACGACGGCTGCGCAGATGGCATCGCGGTGCGCACTCTGCATTCTCAGCAGATCTTCTTCCAGGTTTGTGTCATCCACGGTGGGCTCCGGGGCGTGCACGGGCGGAATGGTCGTGGCTCCAACGCGCAGCGCACGCTGGAGCTTTCAATCTGACCCAACGTTGCCACCATGCCATTCCACGCGGAGCTGTGGGGCTCCATCTTCGGCCGGAGCCGGCCATCTGCAGTGCGCACTGTTCCTTTCGGTGCTCCTGGGAGGCCATCTGTACTGGCAACGGACCTGATTGGTATAAGATTCTGCGGGGGGACGTCTCGTGAACTCCTTCATTCGGATTTGCATTTGTGAACTATCTATGGGGTCTATCGTGGAGTAATGGAACCCTTTCATGGAGCGAAGGATCCGCTAGGAGTGTACTGGAGAACAGTACGTACAATCGGCCAGTACAGGTGCACGCGCATTGAAATGCCCGTACATCATGGGTGTCCGAAGGGCGCGGTGCCACACGAACTGAGCACTCCCTCCGGCGTCTTTCGCCCCGATGTTTTGCGCTCGAGAAGTGTTTCTCGATGGGAGTTCCGATGTCTGCTGTGTGTTGCACTGCCGTGGCGTCCGCTCGTGGGAGCACCGAAAAAGCCTCCGTCCTTGTGCTCGCCCATGCAGAGCAGCTGGAAGCAATACGGCCCGCGGTCATGAAGGTGAGTCGTGTCTGGGCCCGAACGGAGCCCGAAGCCGCAGAGCTGTGTCAGGAAGCCTTGCTCTTCGCGTGGTCTCGCCGCCACGCCTGGCACGACATCGACAATGTGCAGGCCTGGGTGTGTGGAGTGGTTCGCAATCTCGGACGAAACGCACGGCGGAAGAGCCGTGAGGTGTGGCTGGATCCGGAGCTTGGTCCCCCCGCATGCGACCGTGCACTGGCCGATCGCGTGGGCATTCGGGCGCGTGAAGTGGTGGCCGTACGGCACGCATTGGCACAGCTTCCGCTCGACGAACGGAGAGTGATCGAGCTCCGCTACATCGAGCGCCTATCTGCAAAAGAAATCGACCAACAGCTTGGACTCCGTGGGAGTGGTTCCCGTGCAGTGCTGCAGCGTGGACGGCGGCGCCTGCGGCGGAGTCTTGCGGCCCACGCCCCTGGAGGTGCCCGCCTCGCATCCTGAGCCGAGTGGACCGGCGCTTCCATGGACCTGTGGCGGCGGGGGTTGAGATGGGGCGCGTGGTGTGGTGGACTGAACAGACCGGGGGCCGGCGAGGCTCTTGTGGTCCAGGAGCCAGGATGTCCACGGAACCGAGCGACGCCTCTCGCCGGTGGTCTGAGATGAGGACCGCCGTCCAGGCGTTTCATGATGCGTATCGGCTGCGAGAAAATGGTGGTGAAGAGCTCGCATACCGGGTGGCTTTGATGGCGGAGGAGCTCGGGGAGATCTCTGCGGCGGTGACCAAGGGAAAAGACCGCTCAGAGTTGGCGGAAGAGTGCGCCGATCTCCTCATTCTCCTCGTTGGGACAGCCATTGCCGCAGACCTCGATCTGGAGTCTGCGTTCTGGAACAAAATGGACGAGCTCATGGGGCGTCCGTTCCGCATGGTGAATGGTCGCATCCGGGTGAGTCGATTTGACGGGGTGGTGCCCTCTGAAGACGGATAGTCGGGCGCGTGGGACGGGAGACCGCATGGAACGTCTGGCCGGAATCGACATCGACGCCATCAGCACCGCCGGACTGGGCACGTGCATCCAGTTTCCGCAGCTGGACTTCTGCTTCGATATCGGTGTGTGCCCCCAGTCGGCGATTCGCTTGCGGACGGTGCTCTTTACGCACGCCCACATTGATCACATGGGCAGTGTTGTCCAGCACTGCGCAAGCCGCACACTGCTGGGCATGAAGCCCGCCCGCTACGTGGTGCCTCCGGAGCATCTCACCGCCTTCCATGGAGTGATGGACGCCTGGGGCCAGCTGGACCGGACCCGCTTGCACTACGATGTCGAGGCCGTGGGTGTGGGAGAGACCACGCCTCTGCGGTCGGGACACTATGCGACGGCCTTTCGGGCGCCCCACACGATGCCGGCTCAGGGCTATGTGGTGTACCGAAAGAACCAGAAGCTGAAGCCCGAGTACCAGGGACTTCCGGGGCGGGAGATCGCGCGTCTCCGGCGCGACGGAGTGGCCGTAGTGCGGCGCGAAGACGTGCCTCTGATCGCTTTTACAGGCGACAGCACGGCCGATGTCATCGACCGCGTGCCGGACCTCCGACGGGCGCGTCTGCTCGTGATGGAGCTCACGTTCCTGGATGATGCCCTGTCGGTGAGGGACGCGCGCAAGCGGGGCCATGTGCACCTCGAAGATCTGATACCCAGGCTCGAACACCTTGAAAATGAGCACATCCTGTTCACCCACCTCTCGGCTCGGTATCCCCACGGCCGGGCGAATGCGTTGCTGCAGGCCCAGCTCCCCGAAGCATGGCGGGGGCGCGTCACTCTGCTGCCGCATCGCCTTCCCTGAGCGGGGGCCGGATCGCTCGAGCACGGCCTCCGGGTGGGGCAGTGTTCAGCGGAGGCGTGGATGGATACGCCACGTGTGCCACGACCCGACATCGACCGGATGGGTCGGATGATTATCGGCGACGGAGAGACCATGGAGTCATCGACATTTCCCTGGAAGAAAGTGCTGATGGGGTTCGGCGTGATTTCGGGCCTGGGGCTCGTGGCGCTGATGGTGGTGGGGCTTGTGCTGAAACGTGCGGCGGAGGACTGGTTGGTGAACTTGGAGGCCGACCTGCCGGCCCTCGCCGAAGAAGGCGTCCGATTTGCCTCTGAACATGACCAGTCGGCATGCATCGACGAAGGGCTGAAGCGCGCTCTGCCCTGCGCAGCACTCGAGATGACCTGTCTGATGGGTGCCGGATTGTTTGGTCAGTCGTGCTTGGATGCGGCGACTCCAGACCCCACGGTCTGCATCGGTGTGCCGGCGCAGACTGCAGGCCTGGAGCTTGGCGAATGGGCCCAGCAGCAGTGCACGGAGCGGGGACACCAGGGGAACACGGCCTGTGTTGCGTTCCTGACGCAGGCGGTCGGCAGCTACTGCGCCACGCAGCGGGCTGAAGAGTAGGTCAACTCGTGAGGTTCCGAGCCCCCTGAGCGAGCGTGTGCGATAGGCTTCACCCCGGACCGCTCGACACTCTGGAACGCTGACCATGGCCCTACGTCCCACCCCGCCGACGCTGCCAGCCCGCTACAAGCTCTGGCCCGATGGAGCCCGTGCATTTCTGGGCTCGGGCGGCGCGGCGTCGGTCTGGCGAGTGCAAGACCAGGATCTCGGCGTGCTCGTGGCTCTGAAGATCCTGAAGGACACGCGGCCGGGGTTTCTCGCGAAGATGGAGCGAGAGGCGGTCCTTGCCAGCCGCGTGGTGCATCCGAACGTGGTGGCCGTGCACGACATCGGCCGCACACCGGATGGCAAGGGATACCTCGCGTTTGCGTTGGCCAGTGATGGCACCATGCTGGACTCGGCTTCACGGCCGCCGCCCTGGCCGGAGCTGCTCGACCTCACGCTGCAGCTGCTCGATGCTCTGGCGGCCATGCATGCGCGTGGAATCCTCCACCTCGATGTGAAGCTCTCGAACCTTCTGTTGCACCGGGGCCCCGATCAGAAGCTGCAGCTCTGGCTGGCTGACCTGGGTGTGGCGCGAGCGCTCTGGGACGACGACGAAGACAAGAGCGTGGTGGGCACGGTGTCGTACATGAGTCCGGAGCGACTCACGGGTCAGCATCACCTCTGGTGTCCATCCACCGACCTGTTCGCGGTGGGGGGCGTGCTGTACCGCTTGATCACCGGCCGGCTGCCCTATCCGGCGCGGGATCCATCGGAAGGCCTGACGCAGCGCCAACGGCCGCCCACCCAGCTCGTGCCTCGACCGGGGCTGGCCGTTCCTCGTGGACTCGACAAGGTGCTGCTGCCGATGCTGCAGTACGACCGGCGTGGGCGCTACGATCTGGCATCCGATGCCATCCGGGCCTTCAAGCACCTGCCGCCTGTCGACCTCTCCGCGGGCGGACCGGTGTACCACCCCAACCCCGGCGGCCACCCCGACTCCGAGTCTGCCCGTGGGGTTCCCACCTGGCATCGTCCACCGCCGATACCGCCGCCGCCGGTACTGCGTCGTCCGAGTCCACCCCTGCGCGTGCCCCAGGCACCGTCGCTGTTGAGTCAGCGAGAGATTGCACTGGTGGGTCGGGACCCGGAGTTTGAGCTGCTCTGGCGCACCGCCCGTGCGGCGCTGCGATCGCGGCGGCCCCTGATGGTGGAGGTCACTGGGCCCAGCGGCTCCGGGCGCACCCGCTTGCTGAGTGCCTTCACCCGAGCACTGGAAGAGTCCGGTCTCGGAGAAGGTACCCGGATGCAGTATGCGGTGGCGGATGGTCCCAACCTGGGGCTGCGAGGGTCTTGGCGGCGGATTCTGCCCCCCGGTTCTCGGCGCGATCTCTTCATTCGCGAGATCGCATCCACCTTTGCACGAGATCGGGGCACGTCCCTTGAGCAGTGCTTCAGTGATGGGAGGGTTCTTGCCGGCTGGCTCTCGCCCAAAGGCAACAACACCTTCTCGATGAACCGCTCGGCGATTCGGGCGATGATGGTGGAGCATCTTGAGCGTCGTTCGTGGCGGGGGCTGTCCTGGATCTGGGTGGAAGATGCTCACCTTGCTGGTGAAAACGACGACTGTTGGGCAATCGTCGACCAGCTGATGATGCGCGATGTTCCGGCACTGATCCTGATCGATGCTGCAGATGACCGCATTACGCCATCGCTGCTCGAGCTGCGGGCCCGCCATCACAAAGCGTTTCGTCGGATTGAGCTCGAGCCCCTGCGGGGGCGCGACGCCGAGGCGCTCGTCCAGGCACACCTTCCTCTGGATCCAGACCTCACGAGCCTGTTGACGCCGCGTGCGAGTCACCATCCGAAGCTCGTCAAAGATCTCCTCCTGCACTGGGTTCGGACCGGTGAGCTGCACGAGCGGGTGAGCGATGCGGGTCAGGGGCGCGTGTGGACCCTGTCTGGTGGAACGCCGGATCTTCCACCCGACGAGCGAGCGCTCGCGGAGGCGCGACTGGCGACCACAGAGCTGGACGCGCCGCGCCGAGACATGCTGCATGCACTCGCACTCGCAGGCAGCGGTACCCCCGAGACTGTGCTGAGTCGTGTGTCGAGAGAAGGCCTGGACCGTCTTGTGGTGGACGGTCTGGTCGACATTCAGCAAGGTCGCTGCGTTCTCGTTCCGGGCGCGCTGGAAGCGGTGGTCATCGAACAGCTCGACTCGACCCGTGCCCGGAAGGTGCATGCCCGCCTTGCCGATGCTTGGCGGCAGGAGAGCGACGATCCGCAGGTGGCGATTCAAGTCGGACGGCACCGGTACAGTGCGGGCCAGAAGGGTCGGGCTCTGCCGGACCTCTTCTTGGCCCTGCAGCACATGGCCTCCACGTTGTCGGTGAGCGACCTGAAGAAGCTGGCGGAGCAGACCCGCGATGCCGCAGACGCCGCCGGAATAGCCATGGTGGCGTGGCGCGCTGCGAGCTTGGCCCTGGCGAATGCGGCCTGGCGGGCGGGCGACGCGAAGCTTGCCCGAGCCATCGACCGGAAGGTTCGCGCTGTGCCGCTGGAGCCCGATGGGCGCATGATGGTCCTCTGTGGGGCCGTTCGGCGCAACATTCATGCAAGCCTGCGCGATCCGGCGTTGTCTGTGGATGCCTGGCTCGAAGAGGCCCAGGCGCTGCTCCCACGCGTGCGGACTCCTCGACGCGCTGAGTTCCATGACACTCGTGCCTGGCTTCGAGCCGCACACCTGGATGTCGATGGAGCCCTGGCCGAGGTGCTCGATGCGCTGTCTTGTCGGCCCGATCCCGAAGTGGTGTGCCGTTCTCGGCTGCTGCGTGCGCAGCTGCTTGCCACCATCGATCCGATGGTCAGCTGGCACGAAGCGCTCCGGGTGGTGGAGACCGCCCGAGACTATGGCCTCTTGCGCTACGAGATGATGGCATGGGGGCTGATGGCGAGCTCGATGGTGCACCTTGGTCGTGCCGATGAAGTCATCGAGCGCTTGAAATCAGGTGTGCAGCGCCTTGAGGCGCATGGCGAACGGCGTGCTGCGCACACGGTTCAGCTCCAGCTCGGACTCGCGTTGATGGCGGCGGGCCGAGAGACCGTGGCCTTCGACGTGTGGGCCTCCATTCGCCGCGTGCAGACCGGGGCCTTCCTACCGGCGGGGCTCGATGCGACCGCTTGCCTGGGGCTGCTCGCCATCATGCGCGGAGAAGATGGCAAGGTGCGCTCCCTTCGTCCGGAGAGCCTGTCGCTTGCCCCTGCGATCCAGGTTGTATGGCGGCTATTGGAATCCATCGTCGATGTGCGACTTGCTGAACCGAGACCGTCTTTCCCCGCCGATGGAGTCCTCTCGTCGGCGGTTGCCGTCGGACTGCCGGGGATGTTTCTGACCCGGCTGCTGGTCATTGAGACCCGCGAGGCTGGCTATGAAGCCATCGCGAATGGGATGGCTCGCGCCTACGGGGGAGAGTGCGCCCGCTTGGGGGTGGATCCTGACGAAGCACTTCCATGGGTAGAGCGGGCCCGCCGCGCCCGGCGGAGCTGAGCGACGTTGGGGGCTTGGCGCTACGACAGCTCGGAGAGGATCGAGGCTGGATCATCGTCGATTCCGTCGAGGATCAGCACGCCACTGTCGCTTGGGAGTGGGGCTGGTTGCTTTCGGTGCGGTTGTGGAGCGGACTCGACGGGCGCAGGCTCGAGCTCGGGTGCGGAGGCCACCCCTGGCACCGCGGGCCGCACCCAGTCCATCTTTCGGGACAGCCACTGACGGTAGCGCTGTCGACTCCACATCTGCGCTTCGGCATTGGTCTCGATGATAGAGCCGAGCTTGTGGAGTTGTCCGGTTCGGATGATGTTTCGGACCGCGTCGGTCGAGGTGAGCACCTCGAGGACGGGGATGCGGATCCCCAGATCGCTTCGGTACAGAAGCTGCTGAGAAACGACGCATCGAATGGAGTCTGCGAGCATCGCGCGGACAGCCGACTGCTCTTCTTGCGGGAAGGCTGACACGAGCCGTCCAATCGCCTCGGCACAGTCGCGGGCGTGGACGGTGCTGAACACAAGGTGACCCGTCTCCGCCGCCGTGATGGTCAGGCGAATGGTCTGGGGCCAGCGCATCTCACCCACCACCACCACATCGGGATCTTCCCGCAAGACATCCATGATGCCCTGCTCAAAGCTTGGGGTGTCGCGCCCAACCTCTCGCTGGCGAACGAGGCTGCGGGCGGACAGGAGCGCATGTTCGATGGGCTGCTCGAGTGTGATGATGTGGCGGGCTTGGTGATGGTTGATCTCCGACACCATGGCGGCGATCGTGGTGGACTTGCCCGAACCGGTGGGTCCCGCGACGAGCACGAGCCCATGATCAGACAGTGCGAACGCTTTCAGGCAGGGGTGCAGGTTGAGGGATGCGACATTGATGCTTCGGGAGGAGAGGAGGCGAATGGCGGCACCCACCCCCCGAGCGCTGCGCAGGATCGCGATGCGGCAGCGATGCCCGCCGATGGTCTTGGAGAGATCGGCCGACCGGCGCTCAAGAAAGCCGTTCCATATGCTGGTGCCCACCAGCGATCGAATGGCATCGCGCAGCGCTCGCCCATTGAGGGCTGGACCAGTGCGTCGCAGCTCATTGTTGATCCGGAGCGTGACCGGTATCCCCGGCTCGAGATGCAGGTCGCTGGCTCCCTGACGCGCAGCAGATTCGATGAAAGTCTGGATGTTCATGCCGGCTCCGATGTGCATCGTGCGGTGAGGAATCCATTATTGGTCGGGGAAGACAGGTCTGGCGGTACCTTGCACAATAAAGCCACGGCAACTGCTCTGGAGCGAGTCGATGCAGTACGGCCTGGCGGTGAGCTGGATGCTTTGCTCGGGTGCGGCGGTCCAGCCGAGTCCACCGGCGGTCACGCCGCGTCGCTCCTGGGTGGTGACCGCACCCACGAGCGCGACGGAGCGTGTCGATCCCTCCGGTATTGCCCGTGTGGGGGCGGACTTGGTGGTGGTCAGTGACAAGGCACACCTACCGCTCCTGTATCGCCTCACATTCAACGAGAGCCGACTGGTTCGAATGCAGGCCTGGCGACCGGTTGGGGGGGCGGAGGTCGGCCACGACACCGAGGGACTCACCATCTGCGACGGCACCATGTGGGTTGTGGTGGAGGGCGACAACCAACTGGTGCGACTGCCTTTGGTGGGCGACGCTGAAGTGCTGAAGCTCGACTTTTCTGCGGTGGGAACCGAGATTCCATCGGCCATCACCTGGATGAATGCCGGCCTGGAGGGCGTCGCGTGTGCGTCGGACGGGCGCATCTGGGTGGCGAAGGAACGAGAGCCCCGTGCCATCTTCACGATTGATGCCCGCACCGGAAGCGCAACGGGGGTGTGGGAGCAGTGGGCGCGAGCGGATCGGGTGCGGGAGCTGGGAGGGCGAGATGTGGCTCCGTCCTGGTCGGATCTCCAGTTCCTCGACGGCCACCTCTATGCCCTCCACCGGGATGGCCGCGCCGTGGTGCGCTTGGACCCGAGCTCGGGCGTGCAGACAGCCCTGATGCACCTTGAGCTCGATGAGCAGGCGATCTATTCAGGGGCCAGCCCGTATGGGATGGCAGAAGGGCTGTGGATCGAGGGCGATGCAGTCTGGATCCTGCTCGACAACAACGACGACACGATGAAGGCCGGTCCGCGTGCAGGCGAACCGGCCCCAATGTTGTTCGAGTACCCTCGTCCGGAGGGGTTCTAAACGTCGACCTGCGAGCGCTCAGCGCCGCCGTTCTTCAATGACGTCGTCCTTGAGCAGGAGCATCATGACTTCCCGCTCCACAAACAGGCGGTCAAAGCGCCGCACCCGCTTGCCACCGGCGTTGGTGGTACGAGGCGCGCCCCAGCCATTTCGAAGAGCCTCCTCGCGGAGCTTGATGTCGGCATCATCGGCCACAGCAAGCTGCTGGTCGGTGAGGCCTTGGGCCACCTTGTTGGGGTCCCAGTCCACGTCCTTGTCCTTCAGGTACTGGCTCCAGGTCTCATCGGTGATGTCGTAGAAGTTGCCATCGTCAGCGAGGATGGCCCACTCACCGTTGTCTTGGAGAGCAAATACGCCGGCATGTGCGTCTTCAGCGCTGTCTGCATGTTCGGCGTCCCACTCGATGGCGTCTTCGGTCATACCCTGGTCGCCGCCCTCTCCGTAGTGGTAGCGCTCGGACCCGCAGAGGATGTCGACACCGACGGTGAAGTAGACGCCGGGCTTGGTCTCTTTGGTGTCGAGGCAGAGCTTGGTGCCATCGGGCAGCACGAAGGTGGAGTCGTTGCCAAAGTGCCAGTTGTCGCCGCCTTCGCCTTCGTTGACGTGGGGGTCGCCCCAGATGCGGGTGTTCTGCTTCCCGGCGTTGTCGTAGATGATGACCTCGTGA
>CAJWOS010000222.1 GCA_913044235.1 uncultured Pseudomonadota bacterium | reverse complement strand
TGGGATCCATAAAGGAAAAAGCACCCCCGCCGTCTCCGGCGTAGAACCCCTCGCCCGGCTCACCCTCGCGATCCCGCTTGAACACGTAGCCCCCCGTCACCTCCGGCAGCGCCACGTCATCTTCGTCGAGCCGC
Source organism: uncultured Pseudomonadota bacterium (assembly GCA_913044235.1). Classification (GTDB taxonomy): domain Bacteria; phylum Myxococcota_A; class UBA796; order UBA796; family UBA2385; genus CAJWOS01. Next base: position 10,776 of record CAJWOS010000222.1, on the reverse strand, counting down.
TGCACGTCGACACGGTCGGAGCCGCGCTCGATCTCTTCGGTGACCACATACACACCCACGTACTGGTCGTACGTGAGCACCCGGTCGCCCACGACCAAGAACATTTCCGAAAATGCAGTCCGAGGCGCATAGCGCCCCATGTCGCGGCTGAGCGCGTATCCGAGGGCGTTTCGTACCAGAGCATCGTCGTAGTACGACGGCGCGTGGAGGACCCAGTCACCGTCGGCCGGCATGCCCAGCATCGACGCGGGCGCATCGTCGGAAGAGTCTGCAGCCCAGAGCTCCAGGTCGAAGTTTTTCTTGGCGAGACCGGCGCTGCTCGAGCCCCGAATGCGCAGTCGTGCGCGAGACGCGACATCCGCCGGGTCTGAGAGGTCGGTCCGGCCGGTCGGGTCGTCGAAGGTCAGCAGGGCCACGGGCGTGTTGACCCAGAAGTCGTCGTAGGCCAGGTCGGTCCAGGCCACGAGGATGGGCAGGTTCGAGGTGAACGCGGCCACCTCGTCGTCTACCCGTACGTAAGGGAACGCCGAGACGGGTCCGGGGACGCCTTCGATGACCACCTGCGCGTACACCACGCCCGACTCATCGAGCGTGAGGCTGTCGGTGCGAGACATCGCACACACCGCGCGCGGAGTGCCCACACAGGCATGTACGTCTCCCACATCGTCGGCACTGGCCAGCGCCACCGTGAGCGGGTCGACAAACACCCCCGGTCGTGGAGAGACTTCTGCCATGCTCTGTGCAGGAGGCAGGACTTCCACGTCGGTATCGCCCGAGTCACTGTCGGTGTCGGTGTCGGTGTCGGCGTCGCTGTCGCTGTCGCTGTCGGCCTCTTCAGGCGACGTCGGCGGCTGTGGTCCGGAATCCCCCGACTGCGGGCCCGCTTCCGGAGGCGCAAGGGTGGGCGCACATCCCATCATCGCAACAAGTGCGAACAGCCAGTTCCAGTGCTTCACAGCGACTCCATGTGAACCACCAAGCTACCGGAAGTCCGATGCAGGCGAAACCGTCTTTGCCCAACCCACACGAATTGCATGGGCCCACATCGTGGGGTCGGCTGGATCCGCGCCCACCCCACACGCAAAGTCGCCGTCCCCCGACGAACCGCTCCGGTGCGGCGTCCCCGACACACGGTCGGCGAGCTTCTTCAAGCGCTTTCCCTCGTCGATGAAGAGCAGGGCTTCGGTGGGTCCCAGCGCCACCACCGCCTCGGGCGCACCCGCCAGCTCTGGCAGCCGCGCAACGGGTTGCGGCGCCGCTCCTGGGGTCCAAGACGACAGGATGTAGCCGGCTTTTCGACCACTCGTCGCGCCCGCCACCAGCCACAGAGCGTCGTCCGAAGGAGACGGCGACATGGCCCGGACGCCCGCGCCCCCCAGGGCCAGACGGTGCACCGCTCGAATCGCCGGAACCGACTCCCCAGATGCGGTCTCGGGGTCGAGCGCCAACACAAAGGCCGTGCCGTCTGCGTCGACGGGCGTGCGCAGTCCCACCATCAGCGCCTTGCCGTCGGGGGACCAGGCCATCCCCTCAAGGTTCAGCTGGCTCCAGTCCTCCGCCGGACGACACGCTGCACACTCCCGCGCCACGGCCTCGGCAATCGGCCACGGCTCAGCACGCTTTGCATCTGGCCAGAGACTGAACACCCCAGACTCACTCGCCGCGTCTCCTTGCGACCAGCGCACCACACGTGCGCGCCGCTTCAGCTTTCCCTTGGAGGTTCGGCTGTGGGAACCCAGAATCCAAAGCGCACGCTCCCGCCATGCCAGTCCTTCCATGTCCTGAACCAGCGGGGTTGGCCCCGGGTCGGCGAGCGCAACCCGCTCGGGCACAGAGCCCTGCCCCTCCCACCGAAACAACACGGTGTCCTGGTCGTCGTCCACAATCCAGATGCTGCCGTCTGCATGCACCGAAGCGCCCGAGGGCTCGCAGATTCCGGGGAGCGCTATCGACTCGAGTACCTGCGCAACCGGCAGGTCGACCGCCTCGCTCGGACTCGACGCCGGGCTTGGGCGCACCATGCAATTGCATCCCGCCAAGCCCCACAGCATCCATCCCGCGAGCCCGCTCCGCCAACCCGGTCGTGTCGATTTGGGGTCAGGAGTCCACCGAACACCAAACAAGAGACCTCCAACTGGTCTACAGTATGCCATCGAAGCCGTTTTCCGTGGACATCGCCCACCTACCGGAGCCCCCATGCGCCATTCCACCCCCCTGTTGTTCCTGCTCACCGGCACGTTTGCGTGCGCACCCTCCGCTGGAGACCTCGACGAAGGAAAGTCCGACGACAGCGCGGCCGCCACCACCGGTCCGAGTGACGACGGCGGCGATGATGGCGGAGGTGCGGGAAGCGATGGTGGCGACGGCGATGATGGCGGCGGCGACGGCGGCGACGGCGGCGATGGCGACAGTGGCGGCGACGATGGCACCACGGGAAGTGCCGACGGTGACCTCTACATCAACGAGTTCATGGCAAGCAACGCTTCCGGCATCCAGGATGCCGGCGGTGCCTACCCGGACTGGATCGAGCTCTACAACGCCGGCGACGAGCGGATCGATCTCGGCGGCTGGACCATCACCGACGATCTCGCCGAGTCCGACAAGCATGCGCTTGCTTCCACCTTGTCCATCGAGGCAGGCGAGTTCCTGCTCTTGTTTGCCGACGACGACGACGACGAAGGCGACAACCACCTCAGCTTCAAGCTGTCGGCCACCGGAGAATCGATCGGTCTGTACCGACCGGATGGACAGGCCGTCGACGAGATCACCTTCGACGAGATGGGTACCGACATCTCAATGGCCCGTGTTCCCGATGGTTCCAGCACCTGGGAGGTTACCGACAACGCCACGCCAGGTGCATCGAATGGTGGCTGAAGTCTCCCGCACCGCCTGGTGTCTCGTGGCTCTTGGATGTGCCCCCACCCTGTCGGACTCCAAACCGACCGGGTCGTCTGCCCCATCCAATACCACCCAGTCTGCACCCGACGCCGGCGACACGACCGACGCCACCGACACGGGTACCGATCCCACCACCGTCGCCCCTGACGATGATGACACCGTGCCGTGTGGCCTGTCCGTGCACGTCGACCAGCCCTACTTCCTCGAAGGGGACACCGTCTCCTTCACGGTGATGTGCACCTCGGGCACGGTCGCACAATCTGCGGTCACCATCGCCGGCGCCGGCGGAAACGCCACCCTCAATGCAGACACCGGCGAGGTCCGATGGGAAACCGACGGACGCGATGGGGGGCGCCACGACATCACGGTGGCAGCCTCGGGAGGTGGGGTTCTCGAGAGCCAGCTCGCGACCGTTTGGGTGGCAGACAACCCCTCTGCAGCCAACGCGCGCGATCCCATTCCCGGTGAATACACGGAGGAGTGGGGACTGCCGGTAGTGCACATCTCGACCGATACGACGCCGACCGAAGAAGAACAGGCCGCCACCATCACCGTTCGCAACGAGACCGTGGAGGGATTCTACAAAATCCGGGGCGCATCGAGCACGGCCTACCCCAAGTGGAGCTACACACTCGACTTCGAGAGCGATGAGCTGGGCGTGGCCGAGTGGGGAGACCGCTCCCGCGAGCACATGGTGCTCATCACCACCTTCGATGACAACAGCTACATTCGTCAGAAGCTGGGCTTCGACCTGTGGATGGCCATGGCCGAGCACCAGGGAGTGCAGCGCCTCACCCCACGCACTTTCTTCTCCGTGCTGTATATGAACGGTGAGTACCAGGGGCTCTACACGGCCTGTGACCGAGTCGACGACGAATTCCTCCGCCACATGGGCACCGAGGGCGAGGGCAGCCTCTACAAGGCCGTGTCGCACGACGCCAACTTCTACAGCTACGACGCCGGCGGGCGGCCCAAGTCTTGGCTCGGCATCGGCTACGAAAAGAAGGAGGGCGACGACGACAACTGGGAAGACCTCTACGCGCTGGTCGCGTTCACCGGCAACGCCGATGACGACACCCTATGGAACGACCGTCCTGGCATGGAGATGGAGGAGTTTGCGGACTGGCTGATCTGGGCCCAGTTCACCCTGTCCCAAGACTCTGCCGGAAAGAACAGCTACCTCTACGCCGATCCGGAAGCCGAACGGTGGCGCCTGACCCCCTGGGACCTCAACGAGTCTTGGGGACAGAACTGGTACACGCTCCGCTTGCCCGCCGATACCCGCAACGACTACTTCTGGAACAACCGCATCTTCTTGATGCTCCAACAGCATCCAGAAGGCCGGGCACTTGTGGAGGCCCGCTATGCCGAGCTGCGGGAAAACGGTCCTCTGCAGCCAGGGGTCATTCACGGAATGATCGACGCGTATCAGGCCACCCTCGGCCCCAGCATCGCTCGGGACTGGCAGCGGTGGGGCGACGCCTATGAGAACTTCGGGCGGTGGTCGGCCGACCGCAGCCGCGCGAGGGACTGGACCTCACCCGAGGAAGAGCTCGACTACATCCGTGACTGGCTCGATGTACGGGTGGCCATGTACGACACCGACGGCCCGATCTGATCCGTCTGCTGGCGAAGCTCGCACACCACCGACGACCGCGGCGGGTGTCGGTCAGACCGTGGCATCGCTCTGTTCGGCATCCGCCGAGGCCAGAGCTCGCTCCACCCCTTCAATCCGAGACAACGCAGCCACCACACCCGCAGAGCCGTTTGTGTTTCGAAGGTGTACCCGCCAGGTGAGACTCAGCAGCTCGCCAAACCGCAAAGACCGGGTGGTGAGCAGTGAGTAGTCGGCACAGTGTTCCTTGAGAACAGCGTCGAGAGCGTCTTGCCGCACGTCGAGCGCCGAGAGATCACACTGGATGCGCACCGGTGGACTGGTGGGATGTCCCGTGCCGGGCAGCAGCGACAGCACGGCAACGGCCATCGCCGCTACAAGGACCCCAATCCCCGCAATCAACGGCTTCCCGGTGCCACAGCCGATCCCGGCCGCGAGCGACAGGAACACAAACGTGATGTCCCAGGTGGTGCGCAGGCGGGTGCGAAATCGCACAATCGCGAGGGCGCCCACGAGCGAGAAGGCTCTCGCGAGGCTGTCACCGATGACCAACAGCACCATCGCCGAGACGACCGGCAACAGAGCGAGAGATGCCTGCAAGGAAGGTGACGGTACCCGGCCCGGCACAGACCACCGATGCGTGGCCGCCACGACCAGGCCCAACACGAAGGCCAGGATGAGCACCAACACCACGCCGCCATCGGCCTCGGTGGGAACGCTGTCCAAGAGAAGTTGTCGCTCGATAGGATTCACTTCGCCGCCCGATGGTCAACGGTGCGCAGAATGCTCGGCGGTGTGGTCGCGCGCTGGTCCGTTCTGTGGCCCTGCCGACAGGTTCGAGCGACGCCGAGCGCAAATTTGCTGATGGGCTCAGCCACCAGCCCGAAACGGGACACCAGCCGCCGCATCCATGGCGGCGGCTGCCCGTTGTACTTCAGCTCAAGAACCACCCATCCAGCTGGAATCAGGCGCTGCGAGCAGAGGCCGCGCAAGTCCATGGGATCGCGGCTGGCAACGGCATGGACACGGTGATCCAGAGTGAGCCGAAGCCGTCCGTGCGCGAAGGTCTCCCGCAGGTATTCCACGCGGCATACCGGTCGCAGGGCCTGCGCGCGTACCGCCGCACACCATCGCTCCCACCGGTCCCGATTCATCGAGTCTTCGGGTACCTCGACGTGTTCCCAGGGTGACTCCTCGGGCAGCTTCTTCCAGCCATCGGTGGTGGTGACCCGAACGCGATGCTTCACAACCTGCCGGTAGAGCTTGCGCTTGGCCTCGAGGAACACAGGAAAGGAGTCGCCACCAGTGGTACCGTAGGTGTGAATGCGCACTCGGTTGCGGATGCGGCGACCGTCGATTCGTCGGGCATACCCACTGAGGTTCGCGTCGTCGAAGTACAGGCTTGAGACTCGATAGCCCCGCGGCGTGGTGCCCCCGGCTGCGCAAACCTCGGGCAGCAACGCCGACATCTGCCCGGCATTTTCATCCGGTCCGATGAACTGCTGCGCAAAATCCAGCACCTCGGCCCGACGCTCAAGGGGCAGTGAATACTTCATTTCGAAGCGTCCCTCGATCACGGCCACCACCCATCACCCAGGGTCTTCATCACACCCGTGGCACCACTGGGGGCGGGCTCTTCGAGCCGAACGCTGGCCCACACCACGGGAACATCACCCGAGGACTGTGCCAGCGTGCCGATCCGCGCGATGGTTCCCTCCGACGAATACGCACCATCGGTGGTGGTGTAGCTGGTCGCCTGGCCGGCTTTCCACGCCGACCGCTCGCGCTCCGGCACGCGGACCTGCACCCATCGCGTGTCGAGCGAGGCAATCCGCACCAGCACATCTCCACCCGGATGGTCGAGAATGCCGTCGAATGGAGCGGCGAGGGCCGGGCCATAGGCCCTTGCATCCGCCACCTCTGCCCAGGATGCAGCAGCAGCGGCACGCGCATCGGCCGCTGCTTGCTCCGCTTCCCACGGCAGCAAGCGCGCACTCTCGACCTGCATCTTCGCAGCATGAAGAGAGGCTTCCTGGACCCGAACATCCAGTCGGGCGAGCTCCGCCTCGAAGGTAGGCAGAGCCCCCTGCTGGGCTGCCGCAGTAGCGCGGGCCTCGGCGGCTTCGGCACGGGTCAGAGCCGCTTCCGCCACGTTTACCTGCGCCAGAGCAGCCGAGACGGGTCCGGGCCGGCGTCCACTTGCCAAGGCGCTCGCCTCTGCCTCGGCGGCAGCACTCTCCGCACCACGCGCATCGGCCGTCGCCTCCTGGTCCGGCCGTCGGGCTGTCAGGAGGACCGTATCGCGGGAGACGGGCCCGGCTTCGATACCATCCACAAGGGCCAGTTGTACTGTGCCCCCGCGGTCGGCTAGCACAATGCCATCCGAAACGGGGTGAGGTCCACCGGGAAGGGTGCCGTCGAGCAGACGCCATCGAACGGCTCCATCTCCGGCGTGCGAGACCTCGTACACCTGACCCGGAACCACAAGCCCAGGGGCTCGATGGGTCCCCGGTGCGGTGGCCCATACCGACAAGCCAGCCATGCCGACCACACCACCGATGCCAACTACCATGCGAGGAATCATGAGCGACTCCCGGCGACGACCCATAGGGTGGGCTCAATCCCCTCACCCACGAAATAGAGGTCGGTTCCCGCCATGGCCACACCTTCCCCATCGGCCTCTTCTGGGGCCGGAACGGGGCATGCTGCACTGGCGAGCGCATCCAAGGCGCTACCCGAGCCGGGGAACCAGACCGCCCCCCTCGTGAGTCGCAAGACCACCGACCCATCGGGCGCAACGTCAGCCGCCCGTATCGCTCCGAGGGAATCGAATGGTGGAGCATTGAGGTCGAGCTCGGTCACTTGCTCCGCAACGGTCTGACCTCCGCCACTCCAGTCGACAGCGTAGACCAGGGAACGGTCTGAGCCCCGTGTGAAGAGCAGCAGCCGACCTGTGGCCGGATCGACCACCATGGCCTCCGCGTCCATCGGCCTGTCGGGCAAGGTGACGGTTACACGCTCGACCAGGCTGGACTGAAGCGCACCCGATACCGTCTCAGGCTCAGCGGTCACCCAGAGAGCGATGCTTTCGCGCAACGCATCGTTGTCTCCAATATCTCCCACGATGATCTCGGGCAGTCCCCGCGCGGTCGAGGTCGCGACAGACTCCCAATCGACAGGATCCACACCGCTCAGTTGGAGCGTACCCAGCACCGCACCTTCGCTGGACAGACCAAAGAGGACCCCGTCACCATCATCATTGTGGGTCCACAAAACGCCGGCATCACGGGCACTCGCGGCGAGCCCCGAGGCCTCGTCCAGGCTCCCCGTACCAATCGTGCCGGCTGCTACCGGCGCACTCCACCTCGGACACGAGCGATCTGCGGAGTCGACAGCCTTGGCGGCACAACACAAGCTGACCGCCGGTAGAAGCAACCATCCGTGTGTGAGCCGTCTCTGTCGAGCGGAGGCAGTATTTCCTTCAAGGGCGTGGGCCAATCCAATTCTCGATGCTAGCTCGGCGGTTCCGCATTTTGTCGATCATGTCCTGCTGATAATACCGCACGTACTCCATGTTGTAGTTCCGCTCCGGGTCGGCTTCGACCCAGGGCTGAATCTGGTCGCGCACCTGTTCGGCGTAAGTCGCGAGGTCTGCGGACTCCATGTAGTCCAGCGCGTCGTATACACGCGTTGCCCACGCATCCCGACAGGCGGGTACCTCCCGACACTTTGCCGCGATGTGACCGTTGGCCCGTCCCTCGAAGTCATCGTCGCTGTAGAAGCTCTCGTCGACTCCGTGCGGAATGTAGACAAATCCACTCCGCTCCGGATCAAAGTAGAGGTGACAGTCGTCGCCCGCAAACCGGAACGGGTAGGCGTCGAAGTTCATGACCACGGAGCCCGCGGCCCAGTACCTGTGGAAGGCATCCCAGTCCAAGAACTGCCCTGCTGCATCAATCGCTTCAGGGCCCGAGCCCTCCAGCGCATCGGCCAGACCCTGCAGTGCCGTGCGGTCGTCTTCGCCCTCTTCGAGCTGGAAGTACAGGTTGTCCTGCACGTAGGCGTCGGTCAGGTCACCATCGTGCTGCTCGAACATCGAGCCAGTTGTATCGCTGAACCATCGGGAGAGAAACACATCGTCGATGGTATCGAGCATCACGAAGAGGCCGTAGAGCTCGTCGTTGACGTACAGGACCGCATGATGTGCCCGAGCCGCCGGTACGCCACTCTCTCGATAGAGCCGGTACGCCACCCGCTCGTGCATCATCGAGTAGTCTTCGTTCATGGCATTGAACGTGAGGCCCTTGAGCTCTCCGAACCGATCCGGCCCGTTGTCATAGCGGTTGAAGTCGATCTTGACCGACGACTTCTGGGCAAAGGGGCGCCAGGAGTTTTCGCCCTTCGTGCGAATGCCGATGGGCCCATACCGTCGGCCCTCGTAGATCATTACCGCTTCTGTGTACTCGTAGGGGTCGCGGCGAAGGTCGGCAAGGGCTGCGTCTGAAAGCTCCAGATAAAACTCCGGGATGCGGCTCTCGTCGAACAGCTCGTCACTGGTGATGGCGGTGAAGCCCGTCACACCTTCGGTCTGAGAGTCTTCGTCCAGGACCGGAGTCGAGGGCCCCTCCACCACGTCAGGCGGTGTGTCGTCCGTGACCAGCGGCCCAGTGTCGCTGCGGGTATCTGAGTCCGAGGGAGCACCGTTGTCGTTGTCGTTGTCGTTCGACACGTTCGGGGCACAGGCACAGGCTGCCCAGACGACCAAGGTCAGGTTTTGCAACTGCATCAGCGCTCCATGGCCTCGGCCGTATCGTTTGTGGCGCCCGGTGTGGGCATGGACAACAGGACCAGTGGGCCATCGTCCGGGTAGCGACCAGCCACCTGGTTGTCGTCGAGGTTGGTGAACTCCACACGGTCGGCCGGCACACCATCGGGATCATACAGGCCGAAAGCGTCGCCTTCCGCGCTGAGCTTGAATGGCAGGTGGATGCCCCCGGTCTGGTCGTCGGCGAGCAGCACCAGAAAGCCACCGGCCGAAAGGGTGATGTCGGCAAGCGTGTGCTTCCGTACGTCGCCGAGGTCGTCGGTGACGGTCCAGCCTGTGAGGTCGATGTCGAACTCCGACGGATTGTGCAGCTCCACCCAGTCCGGTGTGGCGTCCGGGTCGTCCGGGTCCACGGCTTGGTCGGAGTTGGAGGCCATCCACTCGTTGATGTAGAGCCGAAACGACTGTTCCGGGCCGGGAGTCACTTCACCGGTGTCGTTGCCGTCACCTGTGGTGCCATCCGACCCCGTTGTACCCGTTGTACCCGTTGTACCCGTTGTACCGGCCGAAGCGGCACCCGCGCCGTCCCCCTCGTCAGAGATGGACGGTGCGCAGCCGAGCGTCGCCAGCCACGCGAGCACTACCGTGCTTCGTGTATCAAGGAGCACCCGGTCCCCCGTAAGCACCCATATCGGAGCGAGACCCGTCGGGGTCATCGAGGTCCGGGTCGCCCGCGTTGATGCATGGGCTGGATGCGCTCAGGCTGAAGTCGCCGGCCGACGTGTCATAGTCGGGGTTTTCGTCGATATTCCCGCCAGAACCCCGTGGATCTTCCATCCCATACGCCACCGAGCTGTTGCCATACAAGTCGGAATAGCTGACGGTGATGCTGCCCGGTCCATCATCGGTGTCTTCCACGTAGAGTGCTGCGCCACCAGAGTTGTTGGACAAGATGGCATTCGTGACGGTGACCGTGCTTCCCTTCACCGACATCGCGCTCGCGTCCGGGCCTTCGTTGCCGTCCATCACCACGTTTTCGATGATGATATCGCCTGCGCGGACGTAGATCGCCCCGCCATCGTCGCCCGCTGTATTGTCGGACATTACCAAGTTTTCGAGGCTCAGGAGCGTGTCCTGGTAGTAGTCCTCCTGTCCGCCCACATCTTCCGGATCGCGGTACACCCGGTCCACACAGAGGGCGCCCCCGTCACCGGCTTCGTTGTCTTCCAGCCAGAGGTCGCGCACGGTGATTCGATACGGGCTGTTGTCGAACTGCAGTCCTCCACCGCAGTCTGACGCGCGGTTTCCGATGAATTCGCTGCTCTCGATGGTGAACCGCGCTTCGGTACGCCAGTTGTGCAGACCGGCACCCCGGTACGCAGTGTTGTCGATGAAGACGCTGTCGGTGACGTACGAACTGTCGTTGTCGAGCTCGAGCCCACCACCGGCGTCGCCCGTGCTGTTGCCCTCCATGTAGTTCGAGATGAACTCGTGCTCG
>CAJWOS010000221.1 GCA_913044235.1 uncultured Pseudomonadota bacterium | reverse complement strand
GCCCGTTCCAGGTAGACCAGGCGTCAACACCACTCCCACTCGTACCCCCCGGTCCCGAAGCCCTCGAACCAGTGCCGCCAGTGCGCTGCTGGACCGACGGCGGCCGACCGAGCGCCGGTGAGCGGTCTGGTGGGTGCCCACGTCGATCTCAATGGTCTCCACACGGTGCTGAAGCAGGTTCTCCAACAGGGCGGGTTCGAGATCACCGGGAAGGCAGGCGATGCGGACTGCGCGATGCTCCGTCGCTCCAAGCAAGGCTTTGCACGGAAGTCCACCGTGGAAAAACGCCACCTCAACAGGCTGCTCGGGGTCCACCCGTCGCTCCGTCTCGTAGTGGCCGATCAGGGCCCGGACCAGATCCACTGATGGCAAGGGCCGAGAGGGCGGATGCATGGGGGTTGCGTGAGGACTGCCACCCAAGTCAACGGGAACGACAAGCGCACGCCCTGTCACGACTTCGGGCTCGTTGCATGCTGCTCGACGGCCCGAAGTGCGGCCGCTGACTTGGCTGCAGCCTTACTGGTCCCTTCCCCGGTAGCCAGAACCCACTCACCCAGTGCCACCTGGAAGACAAATGTCGGCGCATGGTCAGGCCCACGGCGCTCAATGCAGGAATATGTGGGTAGGGCCTGGTGGTGGCTCTGGGTCCACTCCTGAAGCGCACTGATGGGGTGATGGGCATGTTCTACTCGCGGTAGGTCCCCCGCAAACACATGCTCCACCACCATTCGGGCCGAGTCGATGCCTTCCGTGAGGTAAACCACCGCGAGCATCGCTTCGAATGCATCCGCCAGGATGCTGTCTTTATTGCGACCACCGCTGCGCTCCTCACCTCGCCCCAAGCGGAGCGCAGCTCCAAGCCCGAGTCCCCGAGCGATTCGTGCAAGATTGCCGTTTTCCACCATCTGATGGAGCATTCTCGACAAGGAGCCCTCACCGCGGCCTGGGCGACGCTCGTACAGGTACTCCACGGTCAAGAGCTTCAGGACCGCATCCCCCAGGAATTCGAGTCGCTCGTTGTCTTCGCCGCCATTTTCCGCAGCCCAGCTGCTGTGGGTGAGGGCCTGCACCACCAGTGCTGCCGAGTCGTCGGCTTTACTCGGCATCCCAGGCCTCTCGAATCCACGCGCCACCCAACACCACTTCGTTGCTGTACAGCACCACGGCTTGTCCGCGGGCTGCTGCCCGCGCCGACTTCGGGAACCGCAACACGAGATCGTCCTCGGAGGCTTCCATCACCTCGCAGGTGAGGAGATCACCTCGATGGCGGATGCGTGCCTGTACCACTTCGCCGGCACTCGGCCGTCGGTACCAGTTCGGTGCGTTGGCCCGTAGATATGCGCGGTTCAAGGCGTCGTTGGGGCCAACCACCACCTCGTGAGAGTCGGCGTTGACGGAAAGCACATAGACGGGGTGCCCAAGCGCGACCCCCAGCCCCCGCCGCTGACCGATGGTAAATCGCCAGTAGCCGTCGTGCTGCCCCACCACCCGGCCAGACTGGTCCACGATGTTGCCCGCCCCCTCGGACCCTGGGCGGTGCTCGCGAACGAAGCGTGTGTGGTTGTCGTCGGGGATGAAGCAGACTTCCTGGCTCTCCGGCTTCTCAGCAGTGATCATCCCCATCCGCCGCGCTTGGGCGCGCACCTCGGCCTTGGTCATACCCCCAAGGGGGAAGAGCGTTTGGGCCAGCGCTTTTTGCTTCACTGGGAACAAGAAGTAGGTCTGGTCCTTGTTCCGGTCGGCCGCCATCTGAAGGGCCAAACTGGGTGTGATTCGCGCATAGTGCCCCGTAGCGAGGTGTGAGGCCCCCAGCGCCTTGGCCCGCTGCAGCAGGACCTGGAACTTCAACACGCCGTTGCACTGAATGCACGGATTGGGGGTGCCGCCGCGCAGGTAGGTGTCGGCAAAGTTGTCCATCACGGCCTTCTTGAAGGCCTCGCGCAGGTCCATCACGTAGAAAGGAATGCCCAGGCGGTCGGCGACCTGTTGACAGTCCAGCACATCGCTCACCCCGCAACAGCGCTTCGCCCCAACCGAGGGGTGCGAAGGCGCATCATGGAGCTTCATATGGACACCAATCACATCGTGCCCTTGCTCCACGAGCAATCCTGCCACGACCGAACTGTCCACTCCGCCACTCATTGCTGCAACTACGCGCACAAGGCCTCCGCCGACTCAGAACGCGGTCCGGACACGCCCTAGCACGTCCGGCAGCCGCTCCAGGAGTCGAGAGATGTCGCTATCGGCTCCGAGGCTGAAGCGCACAGGCGCACCGGTCCGCCCCATGGCTTTTACCACCGCACTCTGCTTGTGGGCTCCGCTAGAGCAGGCCGATCCGGTCGACACCGCGAATCCTTCCAGGTCAAGCGCCATGACCAGCAAGTCTCCCGGAACGTCGAACAGAGCGCACAGAGTGTTGGGCAACCTTGGTGCAGAGGCCCCCAGAATGTCAGCACCCAGGCGCTCGCACACCACCTGGAGCGCGTCACGAGCAGTCGCTTCTTGTCGGCCTGCAGCGCGAAGGGCCGCCGCAAACCCGAGTATGCCGGGGGTGTTGGTGGTGCCGGCTCGCATTCCCTGTTCCTGTGGGCCGCCTTCATGCCAGGAGCGAAGTGGGCGACGTGCCACCAGCGCGCCCACCCCGCGCGGCCCTCCGAACTTGTGTCCAGAAAGCGTGACAAAGTCGGGCTTGGACAGCTCCTCCAGTGCAACCCTACCGGGCATTTGGCTGGCATCACAGTGGTACGGCACCCCATGCTCGCGACACATGTCTGCGATGGTCGCGACCGGCTGCAGCACACCGGTCTCGTTGTTGGCGCCCATGATTGACACAAGGCGTACCGGGCCGCTGCGCAGGCGACGCTGGAGCGCGTCGAGCTCCACGATTCCCGAGCCATCCACGGGAAGGGTTTCATGCACATGAGCCGCGACACTCGGGTGCTCGATGGCCGACCCAATCACCGGACCCGCGCCTTCTGCACACTGCAGAACCCAGCCGTTTCCTTCTGTGGCTCCAGAAGTAAACGCAACCTGGCCATGCTGCGCACCCAACCGCTCCGCCACCACCCGACGGGCCTGACCCACGCGGGCGGCAGCAGACTGCGCGGTGCGGTACTGAGCGTGGGGGTTGGCCCAGTGGTCCCTCATCGCCTGCAACATCGCTTCCTGCACCACCGGTAAGACTGGCGAAGTGGCGTTGTGATCAAAGTAATGGGTTCGAGGGTCCACGGAATCGCCGACGACTTCGACCGCTCACAGCACGGTCTTGGATGGAGAGATGCGGGAAAGCGACAGACAGTTCCGGGTAGGCCGCCTCGTGCAGAAACATCGGGTGGGAGCCCGGGACCTCCTGACGCCGACCCGATGTTGCCCCTTCAGAGCTTGGCGCTCAGTCGGGCCCGAAGTGCCTCGTGGACAGCGGCGGCCCCAGGTTCGGAGTCGCTCAGGCCGGCCATGAACGCTTCGTCACCCGTCGCCCGCGCCGCATCGAGCTCGTCCTTTGCAGCCTGGGAGTCTCCGCAAGAGGAAAACGCACAGTAGCGAACGAGGTGAAGACCTGCCTTTTGGTCTGCAGGGACAAGCTCCAGTGCCAACCCCTGGGTGGCAAGGGACTCCGCTTCCGGCCAGTCCTGACGGCGCAGCGCATGCTCTGCGAGACGGAGAAGCACTCGGGGTTGCGCGCCATCGAAGGCAAGGCTCTTTCGGTAATGTTGTGCGGCCTTGTCGGCGAGATCCAGCCGTGCGTCGAGCACAAAGCCCTTGGTAAGGTAGGCGTAGACAACCTCTTCGGGGGTCTGTGCGTGGTAGATGATGCTGTTGTAGACGGTCAGCAGTCGACGCCAGGTGTCGGAGCGCTGCTCGCCGGTCTGGCTGTCCCCTCGACGGAGGAGCACATCCGCCGACCCGGTGAGCGCGGAAATGTCGTTGGGCCGAACCTGAAGCGCCTTGGCGAACCGCCGCTCCGCCTTGTCGAGGTTCCCAAGCTGCAGCTCGACCCGACCAAGAGATGTATAGGTGCGCGCAAGCCGCGCAGGGTCGCCTTGACCACTCGTCAAACGGAGGATTTGCCGGTACGCCTTCCCGGCCTTTTTCCATTCTCCGGCTTCCAGATACAGCGGACCGACCGCCTCGAGAGACGGGAGGTGAGCGGGGTTGATTTCACCAACCTTTTCGTATCGAAGGATGGCTTCACTGCCACGCCCGAGCTGCTCGAGAACCTGACCAAAGCGGAAGAGGGAGAGTGCAATCTCAAGCACATCGTCCTCGTCCTCTTCGTCGATGTCCAGTTCGTCATAGTCTGCCTCAAGGCGCTCGAATACCACCGCTGCACCTTCCATGTTGCCCGCCTTGTACAGATGGTCAGCCTGGAAGCGCAACGCGACGGTGTTGTCAGGAGCGGTCTCAAGCACCCGAGCGTAAATCGACGATACGGTCTCTCGGTTCCCGGTCATTTCGAGGCAGGTCCGTGCGGCGCGCAGGAGGCAGGCCACGCGGTCCGCCGCTTCTGATGCATCGGCACGACGAATCATCACTTCGATGGCTTTGTCCCAGAGACCCGCGCTCAAGTAAATGCGTTCGAGCTCCACTGCGGCCGACGCCTGGGCGTGGTCTCCACGACTGGCCTGCTCGAGGTACTGCACGGCAGATTCTTCATTGTACAACTGCCGGAGCAGCACCACACCCAGCTCAGCTTGCAGCGCTGCCTGCTCGGGCCCGCTGATCTGGTCGATGTGGGTCGCGGCCACCTCAGCAAAGGTAGTCCAGTCCTGGGTTTGGCGCGAAAGCATCACGAGATGCGTGAGTGCGTCACTGTCTTCAGGGTCGATGGACAACACTTTCCGCCAAGCATCCATGGCCACAGCGGGCTCTTCGATCTGCTCTTCCCAGAGGCTTGCGATTCTTCGGAGCCGCCCCACACGCTCCTCGCCTTCCATCACACTGGCCTCGCGAGACAGCACGCCCACGACAGCATTCCAGTCTTCCTGCTCCTCTGCGAGCTCACGAAGTGCGCTCAAGGTGTCGGCATCATCCGGGATGAGCTCGATCGACTTGGAAAGCTCCTCTTGTGCGGCGTCTTTGTTGCCCGTGAGAAGATGGATTTCCGCCACACGACGGCGATACCGGGCGGCTGCTCCTGCGTCGGGAGCAATGGTGGACAGAGCATCGAGGTACTCGATCGCTTGGTCGGTCAGCCCCCGTGCTCCTGCAATCCGAGCCAGCGCCTCGAGTACTTCTGCGTTGCTCGGATCGGCCTCGTGGAGTTGCTGGTATTGCTCCCAGGCATCGTCGCTGTCCGCGAGCTTTTCGGCCAGTATCCAACGCTGCCTCGCAGCGAGATCTTCGAGGGTGATGGCGTCTTCAACCAAGCCTGCCTGTGCCCGAAGACAGTCGAGCACCCCTCGCCAGTCGTCGGCCTCCATCAAGCTCCGCTCTGCGCGTATCCACAGCCCGAACCGAGCAGCAGGCGCTTGGGTCTCGTCGTTGGCCAGTGAGCGAAAGCCCGCAGCAGCCGCAACGTGATCGCCGGCTTCCGCAAGGAGCTCAGCACTCTCACCAGGCCAGATCTCTTCGACCTGCGCCAGGAGACTGCTGAGCGCTTCCACATCGCTCGCATCGACAGCTGCCCGAAGGAGACCATCCACCACCCGACCACGGGCTGGTGCGTCGCTTAGCCCCAGGCGGTACGCGGAGGTGGCGGCTTCGACGTCCCCCCGCGCCGCTGCGAGGCGTCCAGCGAACACCGCGTTCAACCCGCGCAACCCAGGAGTGGAACACCGCTCAGCAAGGGTGCGATGCGCACTTTCCATTGCCTCCCGGTCGGCGCTTTGACCGGCAAGTCGAACCTGACCAATCGCCGCGGAGACGCTTTCGGCCTTGTCCCAAGCCGCCATAGCGGCCTCGGGATCGGCCAGCCGGAGCGCTTGGGTTGCGCCCGCGCTCGACCAGTCGTTCCCGGCCTCCATCAGAGCGACGGCATGCGCCCATTCGTTGAGACGAATCGCCATGGCTGCCAGGAACGACGGAGCCACCACTTCCCCACCCTGCGCCATCGCTGCTTCCAACGCTGCGGTAGCGCCATCCTGGTCTCCCACGGCGGCAAACAAGTCTGCCAGCATCGCCTGGAGGCCCGGGCTGTCGCTCGAGGCTCCCCGCTCCTGGAGGAGGGCTTGGCGGGCGCTCAGGTCGCCCGCAGAGATGGCGCGCAGGTCGGCCTCCGTCCGTGCTCCTTCGTGGTCCCGGTCGATCCGCAAGGCCTCCTGGATGAACTCGCTCTCACGAGGGTCGCCTTCCCGGCGCGCCGCTCGCGCCGCAGCCAGAAGCCGGGCGATTTTCTCATCAGGGTCGTCGGCCACGTCGGCCGCTGCCGCTTCGAGCGTGGCGAACTGTGTCCAAGCCCCGGTTGCGCGAAGCAACCCAGCAAGGGCAGCCGCTGCAGGGCGGAACGCAGGCGCCTGCTCCACACAGGCCTGGAGCGTGTTGCGCGCCCCATCGAGGTCGCCCAGTTCCCGCTGCTGGATCCCAGCAAGTCGGTAGAGAAGCGACACCCGGAGAGTGTCGTTTTCGGCTGCGTTAGCGGCGCCTTTGAGCGCGTCGACCAACCCATCCGTTTGCCCAATGGCTGCTGCAACACGTGCGAAACCGTCCAGCGCGACCACATCGCTTGGCACCGCCTCGAGCGCACGACGGTAGAGGTCGAGAGCCTGTTCCGGCGTCTCCTGTTGATGCTCGCAGACAAGTGCCGCCGCCAAAAGGTGGCCGGCCGACGGCGAAGATCCCTGGCTCACATCGGCCCGCCTTTCATGGAGCGAGACAACAGCACCCCAGTCCCCTCCGGCGGCCGCACACCGCTCAAGCCCATCGAGCGCCGGAAGATACGCTGGGGAGATCGCAAGCACCGCGTCGTAGTGTTTGCGGGCCTTGTCCATGTCGGCGAGTGTACGCTCGTGGAGCTCGGCCAGCCTGAAGTGCAAAGCCAACAGACGGTTCGGGTCGGACTCGCTGGAGATTCGTTGCGTGAGGTTGGTTGCTGCTTCGTCGGTCCGCCCGGCAGCCACAAGCATCCGCTCAAGCGACTCGTGGACCACCTCCGACGGCGCATCGCCTTCCAGGGCCGCTCGAAGGTCTGAGGTGGCGAGCTCGGGATCCGAGAGATGCACCTCGGCGATCTCCGCCGCCCATGTGCAAGACCAGGCGCGACCCATGCCGTCGGTATGACCCGATTCATCCAGGAGCGCGGCGTGCAGGTCACCCCATTCCGATTGGTCTGCCAGGGCCGCGTATGCCTCCAATCGCAGTGAGGATGGCGCGCCTTCCGCGATGACTTGCCGCCAGGCGTCCAGCGTCCGGTCCGGTGCCCCGGCGCTTGTAAGCGCCCGAGCCTGACGCGCACGCCAGAACGCCGCATCAGCTCCATCAGCCCGCTCCGCGGCGATATCGAACAGAGCCGCCATGACCGACGGCTCCCCTGCGTGGGTTGCACACCGCTCCGCGCCCACAAAGGCTTGTGGATCGGTGCTGCCGTCTTCGATCGCCTTCATGTAGGCGGACAGAGCTCCACTCCAGTCCTTGTGGTGCTCCTCGCGAAGTGCGGCAAGCTCCAACCAGAAGGTCGCGGCCTCACCGGGTGCTGCGATCCCTGCCATCTGCGAAATGGCCGCAGCAGCTGCGCCCCAGTCGTTCGAGCCGGTGTGCAGGTCTCGGAGCAGCTGCAGACCGAACCAATGAGCTGTGGGGTCGTCGGAGGCATACTCGACCGCCCTCTCCAAGAGGTGGACAGCGGACTGCTCGCGTCCGAGCTGGTGGCGCTCTACCAGTGCCGCATCCTGCAGCAGATCCGCCCCTGAAGCGCCCTTGATTTGGTCGCCTCGCCGCACCAAGAGGTCTCGAAGTCGGGGGTGGTCTCCAAGTGCTCCAACAGCAATCGAGTAGGCCGCGAGCAGTGCTGGATGTTCCAGGCCCGCAGCGACCGCACGCGCGAGGAGCTGTTCCGCCCGCTGGGCGTCTCCAGCATGCTCGATCGCGAGACGACCCGCTTCCGCGGCAAAGCCGCCCTTCAGGCTGCCCTCGGCCCGAGACTCCAGGCCCTCAAGACGCTCAAGGACCTGCAGCCACGCCTCGTCTGTAGAATCAGCAGGTCGGGTGCTCAGTACGGGGATTTCGCTGGAGATGCCACCGCTGGTCGCCGGAGGAGACGCAGGTTCGCCGTCGAGTGCTGCGCTTGCGGCGTCAGCATTCGACGATGCGTCTGCCTCACCGCTGGACTCCGCGGCTGTTTCGGCCGGCGCGGCCGTGAACGGCCCGTCGTCGGAGGCTGGCACGGGAGGTGGTGGGGGAATCGTCTCGTCTCCGACGGTGGACTCTGCGCCGGCCGGTTCCGGCGCGTCCAAAGCGGCATCGGACACCACCGAATCCTCCTGCATGACCGCAGCTTCCGAGTCCCCGCCGGGCGTTGGTGCCACGTCTCGACGCATCACCAGAGACGGATCTTCCTCCGCCATGTCGACAAAGTCTTCCGCGGAGGCTTCCACCTCTTCATCATGGTCACTCTCGTCTGCGTCTGCGTCCGCATCGCTTGGCGCAGCGCCATCCGCTTCGGAACCAAACGACGCGGGCGCGCTCTCGCCCGCTGCATCTGCAGTACTCTTAACCCCATTCGCGAGCAGTTCCTCCACCAGCGACCGCGGTGCCTCTTGTGTGGGCGCACCGAACACCTCAAGGGTCTCTTCCGCCCCCCCGAGGTCGCCAAACATGTCCCCATCCGCAGGCTCATCTGGTTCCGCGAGCGCACTGTCGGGGTCGAACAACGTTTCTTCATGGAGGGCTTCGGCAGGCTCGGCCAGCTCGGGGGGAGGCACTGTGCTCACGTCGTGAGAGTCTTCTTCATCGGCATACAGAGACTGCCCGGCGGGCACAATCATGGTTGGAGCGCTGAAGATGGACCGATCGGAGGCCGCGCTCGCCGGAATAATCGTGCGACTCTCGCTCAGGGGCAAAGGCTCAGTCGCTGCGGCGGTGCCCATCGAGCCAGGGGCCTCGGAAGGCGGGGTGGCCTCAAGCGGAGCCGACACTTGAGGCTCCTCTTCATCGTCGCTCAGGTCGTCGAGGGCATCCGAATTGGGATCAGAGGGCGCGCCCTCTTCCTCTTCGTCCCAGAAGGCGTCGTCACCCTCCTCCCCCTGACGAAAAAAGTCGATGCTGATGCTGTCAAAGTCGTCGCTGTTACCGTTGGTGCCCATAGTTTTCTTCGACCGCCGATGAAACGATGTGGAGCAGGTCGGGCGCAGGGGCTCGGCTGAGCTTGCCCTCCGATGCGGCCGACCTACTACCTTCTGATGACCGCCCAACCCCCGCACTGTGCAGAGGCCTCCAGGCTTCCTACATAGCACCCCGAGAGCGCGCGGATCAACCGCACCTCGTATGACCCATTTTGTTCAACCACACGTGCGCATGGGCCAGTTGCCTGCATCGAGCCTCCTGACGTCATGTCGTATCGTTTCGTAATGGTCGGGCGCGGTCGGCGCCGACGCGCTAGTGCCCTTTCGTCTTCGAACACGGGAAGTCCAACTGATGCGCATCCTGGTCACCGGCGGCGCCGGCTTCGTCGGAACGAATCTATGCAAGCGTCTGCTGGCCGACGGACACTCCGTGGTGGCGCTGGACAACCTCTGCACGGGCTCGACACGCAACCTCGCCATGCACCATGGCCGCCAGGCATTCGAATTCATCCAGGCCGACTTGTGCCAAGGGGTCCCCGCCTCGGGGCGCTTCGACCGGATTTACCATATGGCCTCACCGGCCAGCCCCATACACTACGTCCGGCTTCCGTTCGCGACCCTCGACGTCAACAGCATTGGGACCCGCATCTGCCTCGACCGGGCTCTGGCCGACGGCGCCCGGACGCTGTTTGCCAGCACGAGCGAAGTCTATGGAGACCCTCAGGTGCACCCGCAGCCGGAGTCCTACTGGGGCCATGTGAGCTCCATCGGCCCCCGCAGCGTCTACGATGAAGCCAAGCGATTTGGGGAAGCACTGGTGATGGCATACGAGCGCTCACGGGGGGCGGATATACGTCTCGTGCGGATCTTCAACACCTACGGGCCATGGATGCAGCCGCAAGATGGGCGCGTGATACCCAACTTCGTTTCGCAGGCCCTCCGTCGCCAGCCACTCACCATCTTCGGTGATGGCACCCAGACACGCTCCTTTTGCTTCGTCGACGATCTCGTGGACGGGCTCGTCAGACTGATGGAGTCCGACGTGCGTGGGCCATGCAACCTGGGCAACCCCAACGAAATGTCGATGCTCGAGCTTGCCGAGATCGTCAACCGCACGCTCGACAACCCCGCGGGGATTGTGCACGAGCCACTGCCGAAGCACGACCCCACCCGCCGCCGTCCTGACATCACCCGCGCCACAACGCAGCTGGGTTGGAGCCCGACGGTAGACTTCGAGGCCGGCTTCGCACAGACCGCGCAGTGGTTTCGCAGCGTCTTGCTCCCCGCCTGAATGGCGCCTGCACCGACGGTCAGAAAAGCCGGAACCCGATGCCTGCGCGAATGGCGAGCGTCTGCCCGGACGGAAGCTCCTGCTTCGGTGTGTCTTGCACCCTTCCAGTTTCCTGTTCGAACGGCACAGGGGAGACCAGCTTGTTCCAGGGTACTTCGATGAACCCGATCGCGCCGCGTGGCGCATCAAAGGCAATGCCCCCTCCTGCGGTGATTCCAAGCCCCACCCCGCCCTCACGCGTCGGGTATGACGGATAGTCCTGCAGCTGGCTGTCGTCGAACGCATCGTAGAACCGCATCTGCACACCGGCGAGCGCGTAGGGCTTCACGGGTCCAGATGGCAGCGTGTAGAGCCGCAGTCGAGGCTGCAATACCGCCATGGTCGACGGAACCGGCCCGAACTCCTGGCTGTCGCTGTCCACAATCCTGTCGGGCCCCTGAACCTCGCTGTAGTAGGTCTCCCAGCCGGTGGTGAGCTTCCGGCGC
>CAJWOS010000220.1 GCA_913044235.1 uncultured Pseudomonadota bacterium | reverse complement strand
AGCGCCGGCGCGCTTGCGGCGGCGTCCTGCGTCCGCGCCTCCGTGCCGAAAGCGCAGCATAGGGCGAGCATGGCCGCCATGAAGGCGACTGCGGGCGAAACGCGCGACGTCAACGATGTCCCCTGGGTGAAGCGGAAACTTCTAGGGTTTGTGTAGCGCGCTCCGGCCCGGGGTCAAACCCGATCGCCGTTCACGGCGCCTTTGTCGTCGTTCGAGTGAAGGCGTAAAGCGGCAGCATGGGCCGAAGCGCCGGACCGACCCAGATCTGCGGTTCCGAAGCCGGTTCGGCGCCGGTCTCCTTTTCCTTGCGCGCGACGCAGGCCTGAATCCCAGCACCCAGAGCGGCGAAGTCTCTGGCGCTAGGCGCGGCGGACAGGAAGCAGTCGTCGAAGAACGGATACTTGTCGCTCTCGCCGCAGCCGAACGACGCGCGATCCGGGCGCGCGGCGGTGAGGATCAGGCGGTCCGGCTTCTGCAACGGCTGGATGAAGACGCCCGAAAAACAGGCGGAAATCACCACTACGCTGGGCCGCGCGGGGCAGGCGTCGTTGAGCATCGCGGCCAAGAGGTGGGGGCGAAGCAGCTGCTTGCCGAGAATCACGCCCTCGGGACTGCCGTGCGTGCTGATGTAGAAGAGGCAGCCTGACTTGGCGGTCTCCGCCTTGGTCCTGAGCGCGTCATAGATCTCCCGCGCCTCGGCGCGCCCCGGTGTCTCCGACGGATAGCGCTCGGGGCGGACGGAGAACTGCTGGATCGACGAGGTCTCGAAGCCCAAGCCGATCGGGTCCATCAGCTGATGGCAGCCGGCACAGGAGGGATCTTCGAGGTGGACCGCGACCCGGTCTCGGAGTGTGGGCGCCGACGCGTCTGGTTCCGGGATGGAGGTGTCCACATCGGCCGGTGGTGGTGGCATCAGCTGGCACAGGAGGCGCTCGCGCACGAACTTGCCCCGCAAGGTGGCAGACGAGGTGGAGTTGTGGGCATTGAGCATCAGGAAGCTGGCGTGTCCCAAGATTCCGCGGCGCCCACTATCGGTGGGAAGCTCAGTCCAAGCAGCCTCATCGACACTCGGTGCCGCCACACCATAGATGGCGGCCAGTCGACGCTCAATGAAGGTCTGCCGGGTGGTGAGCGCCGTCCGAAAGTCTGCGTCCTCGTCGAAGATGATCGACTCCAGCACCGCAAGCGTCTCGGCGCGCGCTGCCGGTCCCAGCTCCGGACTCGCCTGGGGAATGACCAGCGGATCTTTAGACAGCGAGTCGAGAAGGTCGAGCTGGAGGAGCTCTGTGAAGAATGTGCGAATGCCATGCCGAGACCGCTCATCATCGAGCATGCGCTCCGCTTCGGCGGCGAGCCCCTCCGGGGTGGCAAGGGTGCCCGCTTCTGCTGCGGAGAGGAGCACTTCATCGGGGATCGAATTCCAGAGCAGAAAGCTCAGGCGGCTCGCCCGTTCGAGCGCGGTCAGGGTGCGAACCCCCGAGGCATCCTCCACGCCAAGCTCCACCCGGTAGAGAAACCGGGGGTCCATGAGAATGGCGGCAATACCGTAGGTGACCCCCGTGGCCGCATCCCCCGAATCGGCCTCGATAAGGGTAATGATTTCAGCGATACGAGCGACTTCAGCTGCCTCAAGCGGTCGGCGCCAAGCGCGCCGTCCGAGGGAAGATGCAAGGGCCTCAGCGCAGGTGGGGGTGATGGTGTCGTCGACCGAGCAGTCCATCCAGGAAGACAACCGATCCGGCCACTCCGCGATTTGTTCCGCCACATCGTAGGCGGCATCCTCGTACTGCTCCACCCCCCTCGGGGAGATGCTCGTGGAGCTGGCTCCGATGCTCTGAAAGCCCTCTTCGCGTACGTCGGGCTCCAGCGAAACCGGTAAAACGAGATCCGCTCCGAACATGTCCGACAGCGCATTCCGGTACTGGGTTTGGGTCAGTCTGCGAAGCCGTGGCGTGTCTGGGGAGACGGCCGGCGCCGGCCCCAGAGACGGCTCGCTTGGCGGAATCGAACTTTTGGGCGGGTCGGCACAGCCGCCGAGGTAGAACCCGGCCGCTATCGACAGCATGCTCAGTTGGCGTGAGATGGAGTGCTTCTTCATGGCCCCCACATCTTAGCCGCTCCGCGTGGAAACCCGAGAACCCGTTCTC
This sequence comes from uncultured Pseudomonadota bacterium, assembly GCA_913044235.1. Classification (GTDB taxonomy): domain Bacteria; phylum Myxococcota_A; class UBA796; order UBA796; family UBA2385; genus CAJWOS01. The sequence goes on along the minus strand of CAJWOS010000220.1, from coordinate 8,858 downwards.
GAAACGGGGCGTGCGAATCACCCCTTGGGGAGCAGTCCGCGCCGGCCCGCGTGCACCATCTCGACCACAGAAGTGACCACGTCGGCAAGCGGCAGCTCAACCTTCTCATCGCCCGTGGTGCGGTTGCGCACTTCGACGGTCCCACTGGCAGCCAGTCCACGGCCCACCACGACCATGATGGAAAAGCCCATGAGCTCACAGTCCTTCATCTTTGCGCCCGCCCCCATCTTCCGGTCGTCGAGCAATACGTCCACGCCGGCCGCAGCCAGCTCGGTGTAGAGCCCTTCCGCCGCGCCCCGCTGGGCGTCGTCCTGAACCTTCAAGGGCGCTACCACCACTTCGAAGGGAGCGATGGGAATCGGCCAGACGATGCCGCGGTCGTCGGACTGCTGCTCGACCGCCGCTGCAGCCACGCGAGAGACGCCGATGCCGTAGCACCCCATCACGAAGGGCGTGGGCTTGCCATTCGGGCCTGCAAAGGACGCCCCCATGGCAGCCGAGTACTTCGTGCCAAGCTTGAAGATGTGCCCCACCTCAATGCCGCGGCGCTCGACGAGTGGTGCCCCGGTGCGAGGCCCCGCTTCACCGACACGCGCAGTGCGCACGTCGGCGAACTCGGGCATCGGGCAGTCGCGACCCAGGTTGACATCGAGCAAGTGCACGTCGGTCTCGTTGGCACCGCACAGCACATTGGCCATGCCACGGACGCTCTCGTCGGCCACCACCGAAAAGGCTTCGGGCAGGTCCACCGGCCCGGCAAATCCAGGCTGTGCGCCCGTGAGCTTCACGATGTCAGCATCGGTCAGCATCTCGATCGAGAGGCCGCCGGTGTGGTTGCGAAGCTTGACCTCGTTGACGTCCTGGTCGCCGCGGATCAGCACAGCCCACGGCACCTCACGGTCGATGTGCACGGCCCGGCACAGCACGGTCTTGACCATCCGGTCTGCGGAGATCTCGGGGAAGAAGCCTTCGAGCTGGGCCACCGTGCGGATGTTGGGTGTGGACTCCCGACGCATCGGGCGCGGTGCCTCTCCCTGGCTCGGCGACGGCTCGATCCGGCTCGACGCCTTCTCGACATTCGCTGCATAGTCTCCGCCTTCTTCAATCAGGATGGCGTCTTCGCCGGCATCCGCGGCCACCATGAACTCCATGGAGCCCGAGCCGCCGATGTCGCCCGGATCCGCATCCACCCCAAAGGCCTCAAGCCCACAACGCTGGAAGATCCGTACATACGCCTTTCGGTACGCCTCGTAGGAAGCGTCCAGGCCGGCTTCGTCGATGTCAAAGGAGTATGCATCCTTCATGATGAACTCCTTCACCCGCATCAGACCAAACCGCGGCCGGATCTCGTCTCGGAACTTGGTGTGGATCTGGTACAGCGACAGGGGCAGCTGCTTGTACGACTTCACAGTGGCGTCGGCGTAGTCTGTGACCACCTCTTCCGCAGTGGGCGCAAGACCGAAGGTGGTCGCGCGCCGGTCGGTGGTGGTGAGCATGGTGCGGCTGGCCTGGTAGACCTCCCAGCGCCCGCTGCGTTCCCACAAGGCCTGGTCCTGCATGATCGGTAGCTGGACTTCCTGTCCGCCCACGCGGCTGAGCTCCTCGCGCACGATGGCCTTGATCTTCCCCAGGGTCCGCCAGAGCAGAGGTCCATACACATACAGGCCAGCACTGATCTTGTGGATGTACCCAGCTCGCGCCATCAGGCGGTGGCTGGTGATTTCCGCGTCAGCGGGGTCGTTGCGGTAGGTGACGATGTGGAGCTGGGTTGCGCGCACGGGGCCCTCCGGGGGTGGGGCGACAGTCCCGGAACCGGCGGGTTCCAGGTGGACGGCGGGGGCTAACCGGTCTGGCAGGGCGCTACCCCATTCCGTGTCACGAAGTCGGCGTCTCGAAGCCAACGGCATGCTCAGCGGCGGTGGACGGTCCAGATCGGGGCGAATGGGTCCGCGCCGTCGACCAGTTCCGCGAGCGTGGGCGCCGCACGAAGGTGGGTGATCCGCAGTGGGAACGGCCCCACCGAGTGCCGCGTGGCAACGCGCGCGCCGCCGGGCAGCACGGTCCAGTCCTCCCAGGACATCTCGAAGCCCGGAATCGGAATGACCGACACCCACAACCGCCAGGCAACGGGCAGGCCGGTTTCGTCGAGAATCCACAGATAGCTGTCTCCGGGGGAAACGCCCCCCTGGGCGTACTGCACGAGGAGACCCTCGGCGCCGCCCTCAAGGTCGACCGCCCCCAGCGAGACTCCGGGATCGCGGAGCTTGGCCAGTGGATTGAGCCAGAACGTGTCGTTGCACCAAGTCGACCACGCCCGCTCCAGCGCAGCGTCGAGCGCCGGGCCATCGAGCTCCACGCTGCCCCTCCAGGCGCGCCCCTGGCGAGTGTTGAGGTCGTAGATCACGGTGTTGCGTCCGGATTTCACACGGTGCAGCCCCCGCTGTCGGTCCCATAGGTGCACGTTGCGGCCTGCAAATGTAAAGGCGACGGCTCCGAGAGCGTCCCAGGCTTCGATTCCCACAGCTGCCTCGATGCGAGCAGCGCGTGCCAGGGCCTCGGTCCCAGGCGTGGCTTCCGGCATCCGATGCGACAACGCGACCGCAAGGCCCACGGTAGCGGCACCGACCAATGCCCCCAAACCACCGAGCGCTCGTGTCCAACGGGGCATCTGGTCTCCACAACGCGATCGATCCAACACCGCGCCACCCCGTGCCGTAGCCCAACGCCTCATTTCAGCCGAAGCCTTTGTCCGGTCACCTGGCTCCGTGCTCTCCAATCCGGCTGGGCTATGCGGTCCGGCCAGGAGCCCCGATGTCCGACCCGTCCAGCCGTCTGGTTCCACTCGACGCGCTGCCCGCACTGCTGCCGAACCTGTCCCACGTGACGGCACTGCCCCCCGGTGCTGCTGCATGGGCTCTGGCTGAGCGGGCCAGACAGGCACTGGACACCGATGACCTCCCACTGGTGGTGATCGCCGCCAATAGAGACGCTGCCGATCGCGTCGCTGCCGAGCTTCGCTTCCACCTGCACGACGACGGGTCTGGAGACGCCGACATCCCGGTGCTCCGGCTGCCGGCCGACGACACCCGCACCTGGGACGGCCTCAGCCCGCATCCTGACCTGCCCCGGGAACGGCTCGCCGCCCTGCGCGCGCTCGATGAAGGCGACCCCGCGGTTGTGGTGCTCCCGGCGCGAAGCCTCCTCGCCCGCGTGCTGCCCCCGGAGGCGCTCGACACACTCGCCCTTCCCATCGAGATCGGTACGATTATCGAGCCCGCCGACATGGTCGGAGTGCTCGTCGATCGTGGATACCTGAAGGCACCCGTCTCCGAAGAGCCCGGCACCGTTGCCCACCGCGGCGGTGTGGTGGATGTCTGGCCCGCAGGGCGCGCACACCCACTGCGCATAGAATTCTTCGACGACGAGATCGAGAGCATGGCGCGCATGGATGCCCACTCCGGTCGTGCCCGCGAGCCCATCGATGCCGAGCTGCTGCTGCCGGCCCGTGAGGCGGTCGTCTCCGAAGCCGCCTTGAAGCGCGCCGGGGAATACACCCTTGAGGTGGTTGACCAGCGCGGCAGCGGCCAAGTACGGCGTCGCAAGCTGCTCGCAGATCTCAAGCAAGGGCTGTGGTTTCCAGGTGCCGAGGACTACCTCTGCGCTTTGCATCCACTGGTACCCCTCGCAACCCGCCTGCTCGATCTCGGACCCGGTCGAGTATTTGCCGTGGAAGGTCGGGAGGCAGATGCAGATCTCGACCACTTTGACCGCCGGTGGCGCGAGCGCTGGGGCCTCCTCGCAGCCGAGGACCGTCCGCTGGTCAACCCGGACGACCGCTTCGACCGACCCGATGCCGCCCGCGCCTTCTTGGCGCGGGCCGTACAGCTGGGCTCCCTCATCGTCGCGCCGCATGGAGAGCCACATTCCGCCGGTGCTCGCGACAACGGCGATCTGGCCGTGGGCAAAGGCAGCCTGGAGCCCATTGCAGAGCGACTGCGAGGATGGCTCGACGAAGGCTGGCGGGTAGCACTGGCGGTCGACTCTCACGGCAGGCTCGAGCGCCTACACGCCCTGTTGCAGCCCCACGACCTCCGTCCGGTGCACCGTCGTCCCGGCCGGTGGTTCCCCGGCGAGCTGTCTGCTTGGGTGGGCTCCCTCGACCGTGGCTTCCGATCGGATGATGCCCAGCTGGCCCTGATCACCGCCGATGAGCTGTTTGGCGCCAAAGCGCGTCCAAAACGCCGCGCCTCGAAGAAGCTCAAAGACGCCGCCCTCTCCTCGGGTGGGCTCGCACAGCTCAAGGTGGGCGACTTTGTGGTCCACGTGCGCCATGGGGTGGGGACTTTCCAAGGGCTGGTCCGCAAGTCCATCACCGTGCCCGACGGCCTCCGGACGCGCACCATCGAGCAGGACTACGTCGAGCTCGAGTACCGGCGCGGGGACCGCATGGCCCTGCCCGTGACCCGACTCGATGAGGTGTACAAGTACCGGTCCATCGGAAACAAGCAGCCTCGGCTCGACAAGCTGGGCGGCGCCACCTGGGCCAAGAAGCGCTCCAAGGCACGAGACCGCATCGCAAACCTGGCACACCAGCTGCTGCGACTCCACGCGCACCGTGCCGTGGCTGACGGCTTCATGTACGACGGCCTGCCGTCGGCCTACATCCAGTTCGAACAGACGTTTCCATTCGTGGAGACGCCCGACCAGGAACAGGCCATCCAAGATGTCCTCACCGATCTGGCCCGAGAAGCGCCGATGGACCGCCTCATCATCGGCGACGTCGGCTTCGGCAAGACCGAAGTGGCCATGCGCGCAGCAATGCGGGTGGTGCTCGATGGTCGCCAGGTGGCGGTGCTGTGTCCCACCACCGTGCTCGCGTACCAGCACCAGCGCACGTTTCGAGAGCGCTTCACGGGCACCGGTGTGGAAGTGGCCCTGCTCAGCAGCTTCGTCTCCACAAAAGACAAGAAGGCCATGCTCGCCCGACTGCGCGACGGAGAAGTCGACGTGGTGATCGGTACCCATGCGCTGCTGTCCCGCACGGTCCGCTTCCAAGAGCTCGGTCTCGTGGTGGTTGATGAAGAGCATCGATTTGGCGTGAAGCAAAAGGAGAAGCTCAAAGCGCTGGCCAGCGCATGGTCGAGCCAGCCGTGCGACTACCTCGCGATGTCGGCCACCCCGATTCCCCGCAGCCTGCACATGGCCCTGGGAGGCTTGCGGGATGTGAGCGTCATCGCCACCCCGCCACCGGGGCGCCGTCCGGTCCTCACCCGCATCATGAAGTGGGACGACCGACGCATCCGCGAGGAGATTCTCCACGAGCTCCAGCGCGGCGGACAGGTCTTCGTGGTGCACGACCGAGTGCAGACCATCCAGCCGCTCGCCGCTCGCATCGAGACGCTCGTGCCTGAGGCTTCGGTGGGGGTAGGACACGGGCAGATGGAAAAAGGGGCGCTCGAGAAGGTCCTCGTGCGCTTCGTGCGCGCCGAGATCCGAGTCTTGGTGTGCACCACCATCATCGAATCTGGCATCGACATGCCAGGCGTAAACACCATCCTGGTCAATCGAGCCCACATGATGGGACTGGCCCAGCTCTACCAGCTGCGCGGCCGGGTCGGTCGCGGGCACGTGCGCGGCTACTGCACGCTCATCGTTCCGGAAGAGCAAGATCGGCTCACGAAAAAAGCCGTCCACCGTCTGCAAGTCCTCCAAGACAACCAAGACCTCGGTGCCGGTATGCAGGTCGCCACCGCCGACATGGAACTGCGCGGTTCCGGTGATCTGCTCGGCGACAGCCAACACGGTCAGATCGATGCCGTCGGCCTCGATACCTACATCGAGCTGCTCGACGAAGCGGTGAGCCACGCCCGGGGAGAGCTGAGCCGCGAGCGACTCGACCCGGAGATCGAGCTGCCCGTGAAAGCGATCATCCCTGACGACTACATCGACGAAGTGCCCGCGCGACTCGGCGCCTACCGCGAGCTGGGTGCGTGCCGAACCGTCGACCAAGTGCGGCGACTCATCGATCGCTGGGAAACGGAATGGGGCGAGCCCCCACCCGAGGTGCTCAACCTGGGGTGGTCGGCCGAAGCCCGCATCCGGTGTCGCGGGCTGGGAATCGAGCGCGTGACCTGGATGCGAGTGCGGGTGGTGCTCGACTTCCACCCCACCACAACGGTACCCGCCAGTCGCGTGGCCGGACTCATCACGCGTCAGCCGAGCCGCTTCTCCATGGGACAAGCCGGCAGCACGAAATCGAGCGACACCGAGCCGGGGCACCGCCTGTCCGTTCGTTTTTCCACCGAAGAGGGCGAAGCGCCCTACCGCTTCTTGCACTGGGTGTTCCGTCAACTGGAGCGCGAATAGGCCTCCATCCGCTGGCGCACACCGTCCACCCGGAGGTCTTCTCCCAGCCAATCCTCCGGGCGATGCTCCAGGAGCCACGCAATGCAGTCGGCCGGTACGCGCGCGGGTAGGTGTGCCGTCCGGGCCATGCGGCTCACCGGATTGATGCCCGACGCACGAATGCGGGCCTGCATGTCGGTATCGACCGTTCCCGGCTGAAAGCCGTACACGCGCACACCGCTTCCCTGCAGCTCCAGGGCGAGCGCACGGGTCATCATCCAAAGACCAGCCTTGCCCACGCAGTACGACATCCATCCTTCCAGCGGGCCATGCGCCGCTCCTGATGACACCTGCACCACCGTGCCGCGGCCCGTCCGAAGCATGGCCGGCAGCACTGCATGGATGCAGTGGAAGGCGCCATGCAGGTTGACCGCAACGGTGCGCTCGAAATCGGCCGGGGTGAGGTCGGCAACCCGCGCGATGGGGTGCACCATACCGGCATTGTTTACCAAAGCGTCGATGATCCCATGCGCTCGCATGAAGCCGTCCACGGCTCGCTGCACAGCGGCAGCATCCGTGATGTCCGTGACCATCACGTGCGCAGTGCCTCCAGCCACACGCACAGCCTCGGCTGCCGAGTGCAGCCCCTCAGCGCTCCGGGCCATCAGTCCCACCACGTGCCCAGCAGCCCCGAGCACCCGAGCGGTTTCCGCCCCAAGTCCACGACTCGCGCCTGTCACCCACACCACCGCCATGGAGACCTCCTTTTCCGCTTCGAAACGACCACAAGTCCGTGGGTTCAGCTGCCCGTCCTGCAGTCTCTGTCGCACGTGCGGCAAGCCCACGGCATGCTCACTACCACCCGTGAACGCACCAGCGCACACGCTACACTGGTCGCCCTGGTGGAGTCCGTCCATGTCGATCCCACTCGCACTCTTCCTGACGGCGGCCGTGGCCCAGGCAAATGGCCAGACCACCCACGTCTGGATCACCCGCGCAGCGGTGGAGAACCTGCCCTCCGGAGACCTCCGCGACCTCCTCGCCGATCCGGCCCAAGAGCCCATGCTCGTGCACGGAACCATGTTTCCAGACGGCGGCTACCCGATCGGGCATCCCTACGGGGAGTCGGCCCACTGGGAACCCCTGCAGACTCGCTACCTCGACTGGATCCGCTCGACATTTGACCTCCCCTATGACCGAGCGGCTGCCCCCCACATCGCTTTTTTGATGGGCCTCGGCTCTCACGGACTTGCCGACCAGACCTTCGATGCGTTCTATCTGGATCGATCCCAACGCTACGACGCTGACCTCGGCTGGGCCGAAGGCCTCAGCATGGACGAAGCCACTGACTTCAAGTGGGCATCTCTGCGCGGCACCCAGACCGTGCCTGAGCGGTGGATTCCCGACGAGGTGCTCACAGAGATCTTTGCCCAGGAAGGCATCGAAGTGGATGGGGAGACGATGCATCAGGGACAAGGCCTGCTCGAGCTCGCCATCGGCCTGGTGACGGTGACCACATCCTCGGACGGCGACCTCTCCCGATACGAAGAGGCCTTCCCCTGGGCCACCGAAAACCTGGAGAATCCAGACGTACCAGGAATTCCAGACTACGAGACTGAAGTGGTTGCCAGCTACTGGCTGTCGCTGTGGGAACAGCTACATGCCCGTGACCCATCCACATTGATCGACCGCACATGGCCGGTCGACGGTGGGTATGGACTCGCCACCGACGCCACCTCCCCCGATGCGCGCATCTCCATCGTGTTCCAACAGGGTCTGCTCTCTGCCGAGCTCGAACCCGACTTCTTTTCGGTGGAAGACAGCAGCGGCACCGATCATCCAGTCGACATCTGGCTCTATTACGGCGACCACAGCCACATCATCCACCTCGTGCCACGCGCCGACTGGCCCGCGGATGACTGGATGACTGTGACCCTCCGTGCCGGCTTGCCCACCCGCACAGGGGCCACCCTGGCCACGAACCATGTCTTTTCGGTTTCCACCCAGCCACCGCCGGAAGACTCTGGCACCCTGCCGGAGAGCACGCCCACCACCGATGCCCCCACAAAGCGCCGCTGTGGGTGTACCCTGGGCGCAGCGACCGGAGTGCCACTCCAGTGGTTCTGGCTCGCCTGTTCCGGCCCGCTCATCTGCATGCGCCGTCGCCCACATCGAGGTCCATCATGAGCAGCAACGCCCAATCGGCCGACGGCGCCAAGGTCGTTCAGCTTCTCGACGACATCATCGCGAAGGCAAACCGGTCTCGCGCATCCGACATCCACATCACGCCCCGCGAGAGTCGCTACCAGGTGCGCTTCCGCGTGGACGGCACGCTGCGAGAGGTGGTGCAGCCCAACCGGGCGCTGCATGCGGCGCTGATCTCGCGGCTGAAGCGTGGATATGCCAAGTTGCTGAAGCAACGCAAGAGCAAGAAGGTGTGAGCCGAGACATCTGACTGAGTGCAACGACGAACGAGCATACAACCACAGCAGGTGCACGAAGGGCGCGCTGTG